>DATEFR010000162.1:0-10282 GCA_035280545.1 Burkholderiaceae bacterium
CGGCCGCAGCGGCCTCCGCGCCTGCCGCGGCTTCGGCCGCAGCGCCGGCGTCGGCGGCGGAAGCCGCTTCGGCGCCAGCCTCCGCGGCATCGACGCCGGTCGCCAACAAGGGCGACGTGGCTTGGATGATCGTCGCGACGCTGCTCGTGATCATGATGACCGTGCCCGGTCTCGCGCTGTTCTACGGCGGCCTGGTGCGCAGCAAGAACATGCTGTCGGTGCTGATGCAGGTGCTGGTCACGTTCTCGCTGATCGTCGTGATCTGGTGCATCTACGGCTACAGCCTCGCGTTCAGTGAAGGCAACGCCTACTTCGGCGGCTTCGACCGGATCTTCCTGAAAGGCTTGTTCAACGCGGCGGACGGTTCGTTCGCGATGGCGGCCACCTTCAGCAAGGGTGTCTACATTCCCGAGCTGCTGTTCGCGGCGTTCCAGGCGACCTTCGCCGGCATCACCTGCTGCCTGATCGTCGGCGCGTTCGTCGAGCGCGTGAAGTTCAGCGCTGTGCTGCTGTTCATGGTGCTGTGGTTCACGTTCAGCTATGCGCCGATCGCCCACATGGTCTGGTTCTGGATGGGGCCGGACGCGTACAGCAGCAAGGAAGTGGTCGACGCGATGAACGCGAAGGCCGGCCTGGTCTGGCAGTGGGGTGCGCTGGACTTCGCGGGCGGCACGGTCGTGCACATCAACGCCGCGGTTGCCGGCCTGGTGGGCTCGTACATGATCGGCAAGCGCGTCGGCTACGGCAAGGAAGCGTTCACGCCGCACTCGCTGACGCTGACGATGGTGGGCGCCTCGATGCTGTGGGTGGGCTGGTTCGGCTTCAACGCCGGCTCGGCGCTCGAGTCCGGCAACAGCGCGGTGCTCGCGTTCATGAACACCTTCTCGGCCACGGCCGCGGCGGTGCTCACCTGGTCGCTGGGCGAGTCGCTGATGAAGGGCAAGGCCTCGATGCTCGGCGCGGCGTCGGGTGCGGTCGCCGGTCTGGTGGCGATCACGCCGGCGGCCGGCAACGTGGGCCTGATGGGCGCGATCATCGTCGGCGCCGTGGCGGGCTTCGCGTGCCTGTGGGGCGTGAACGGCCTGAAGCGGCTGCTCGGTGCCGATGACTCGCTGGACGTGTTCGGCGTGCACGGCGTCGGCGGCATCACCGGCGCGTTGCTGACCGGCGTGTTCAACAACCAGTCGCTCGGCGGCCCGGGCCTGGTCGGCGACTGGGTCACCGCCGCCGTGTCGTCCAACGGCATCGGCGCGCAGGTCTGGATCCAGCTCAAGGGCGTGATCCTGACGATCGTCTGGTCGGGCGTGGTCTCGCTGATCGCCTACTTCATCGTCGACAAGACGATCGGTCTGCGCGTCACCGAGGAAGAGGAACGCGAGGGCCTGGACATCAGCGCCCACGGCGAAACGGCGTACCACAACTGAGTGCTGCGTCGATGACGAAGGCGGGTCGCCGGTGGCGATCCGCTCAGCGAAAGGGCCGCATCCGCGGCCCTTTCGCTTTTTGGTTCCGCACTGGTCACAACGGCAACGAGCCGCTCTTGCGTCTGGGCGGCGCAACCCCAGATGCCTAGAATCTCGATTCCGACCCTGTCCCGCCGCGGACGCCGCCATGGTCCCCCATCTCATCACCGCTCTGACCGGCCCGATCAACGAACTCGAGCAGCGCATCCTCGAATCGCTGCCGGCGATCGAACGCTGGTTCCGGCTCGAGTGGATGGAGCACACGCCGCCGTTCTACACGTCGGTGGACGTGCGCAACGCCGGTTTCAAGCTCGCGCCGGTGGACACCAACCTGTTTCCCGGCGGCTTCAACAACCTGACGCAGGAGATGCTGCCGCTGGCCGTGCAGGCGGCGATGGCGGCCATCGAGAAAATCTGCCCCGAGGCGAAGAACCTGCTGCTCGTCCCCGAGAAGCACACGCGCAACACGTTCTACCTTTCGAACGTGCGGCGGCTGACGGAGATCTTTCACCAAGCCGGCCTGAACGTCCGCCTGGGCACGCTGGACGAGACCGTCACCGCACCCACCCGGATCGAGATGCCCGATGGCGACGGCCTGACGCTGGAGCCGCTGGTGCGCAACCGCGGCCGACTCGGGCTGAAGGATTTCGATCCTTGCACGATCCTGCTGAACAACGACTTGTCGGCGGGTGTGCCCAAGGTGCTCGAGAACCTGCACGAGCAATACCTGCTGCCGCCGCTGCACGCCGGCTGGTCGGTGCGGCGCAAGACCCATCACTTTGCCGCGTACGAGGAGGTCGCGAAGAAGTTTGCGAAGCTGCTCGGCATGGACCCGTGGCTGATCAATCCGATGTTCGCGCGCTGCGGCGAAATCGACTTCGAGGACGGAAGCGGCGACGAGTGCCTGATGAGCAACGCCGAGGCGCTGCTGGGCAAGATCCGCCGCAAGTACAAGGAATACGGCATCCAGGAGAAGCCGTTCATCATCGTGAAGGCCGACGCCGGCACCTACGGCATGGGCATCATGACGGTGCGCGATCCCAAGGAACTCGCCGACCTCAGCCGCCGCACACGCAACAAGATGAGCGTGATCAAGGACGGCCAGGAAGTCAGCGAAGTCATCCTGCAAGAGGGTGTTCCGACCTACGAGCGCGTCAACGACGCGGTCGCCGAGCCCGTCGTCTACATGATCGACCGTTACGTCGTCGGCGGCTTCTATCGTGTCAATGCCGAACGCGGCATCGACGAGAACCTGAACTCGCCCGGGGCGAGCTTCGTGCCGCTCGCGTTTGCCGAGCACCATCAGATGCCCAAGCCAGGCGCGAAGCCCGGTGCGAGCGCGCCCAATCGCTTCTACATGTACGGGGTGATCGCGCGGCTCGCCATGGTGGCGGCGAGTTACGAGCTCGAGGCGACCGATCCCGACGCGGAAGTCTACGAATAAGTCCCCGATAGGGCGAAATACGGCGCCGATACGCGCCGAATCCCGCGTTAGGACGAAACGCGCGTTCCTGCAAGGGGCCTACCGCACTCGGTTGCTGCGCCGCAACATAGCTGGCTCCGGGTGTTGCCAGCGCCCCCGGAGGCGCGCGCAGAATTCCGTCCTTTCCGATAGAAGTCCGGCGAGCAGTCGTCCGGGTCAGTTTTCGTGAACAACAAGACCGGCTCTTCCAGCCTCGCCACCCTCACCCTTGGCGCCCTGGGAGTCGTTTACGGCGACATCGGCACGAGCCCGCTGTACGCCTTGCGCGAAGTCTTCGCGACCAAGCACGCCACCCTGGCCGAGGCGGACATCCTGGGCGTGCTCTCGCTGGTGTTCTGGACGTTGACCGTGATCGTCACGCTGAAGTACGTGATCCTGATCATGCGCGCCAACAACAACGGCGAGGGCGGCACGATGGCGCTGATGGCGCTGTCGTCATTGGCCACGCGCGAGCGGCCGCGCATGCGCAGCGCGCTGATCGTGATGGGCATCCTGGGCGCGGCGCTGTTCTACGGGGACGGCGTGATCACGCCGGCCATCTCGGTGCTCTCGGCGGTCGAGGGTCTGGAGGTCGCGACGCCGACCTTCAAGCCCTACGTCGTGCCGATCACGCTGATCGTGCTGACGCTGCTGTACGCGGTTCAGCGCCACGGCACCGGCATGATGGGCCGCTGGTTCGGGCCGTTCACGGTGATCTGGTTCCTCGTGATCGGCTTCTGGGGCGTGGTCTGGATCGCGCGGGCACCGCAGGCGCTGCTGGCGTTGAACCCGTGGCATGCGCTGAGCTTCGGCATCTCGCACGGCCACGCGACGCTGCTGGTGCTCGGCGCGGTGTTCCTCGCGGTGACCGGTGCCGAAGCGCTGTACGCCGACATGGGCCACTTCGGCAAGCGGCCGATCCGGGTCGCGTGGTTCGTGCTGGTGTTCCCGGCGCTGGTGCTGAACTACTTCGGCCAGGGTGCGCTGATGCTGGTCGAGCCGGCCAAGGCCGACAACCCGTTCTTCAACATGGTGCCGAACTGGTTCCTGCTGCCGATGGTCGTGATGGCGACGCTCGCGACCGTGATCGCCTCGCAGGCCACGATCTCGGGCACCTTTTCGGTCACCAAGCAGGCGATCCAGCTCGGCTACCTGCCGCGCCTGCGCGTGCTGCACACCTCGGTACGCGACACCGGGCAGATCTACATCCCGGCGGTGAACTGGCTGCAGTTCGCGGCGATCGTCGCGGCGGTGCTGCACTTCGGTTCCTCGAGCGCGCTGGCCACCGCGTACGGCATCGCGGTGACCGCGACGATGGTGCTGACCACCGTGATGACCTTCTTCGTGATCCGCTACCACTGGAACTACCCGCTGTGGATCAGCGCCGCCGCAACCGGCTTCTTCCTCGCGATCGAAATCGTGTTCTTCGCCTCCAACATCCTGAAGGTGTTCTCGGGCGGCTGGTTCACGCTGCTGATCGCGGCCTTCGTGTTCACCGTGATGATGACCTGGGCCCGCGGCCGCGAGCTGCTGGGCGCGAGCCTGCGTGCCGATGCGATCGAGCTCAAGCCGTTCCTGAAGAGCGTGCTGGCCGATCCGCCGATGCGCGCGCCGGGCACCGCGGTGTTCATGAACGGCGTCGCCGACCTGACGCCCACCGCACTGCTGCACAACCTGAAGCACAACAACGTGCTGCACGAGACCAACCTGTTCGTCACGGTCGAGACGCTGGACGTCCCGTGGGTGCCGTTCGCGCAGCGTGCCCGGGCCGAACCGCTGTGCAAGGGCTGCTGGGCGATCACGCTGAGCTTCGGCTTCAAGAACGACGTCGACGTGCCGGCCGGGCTCGAGCTGCTGCAGGGCCGCGGCTTCGAGGTCGATCCAATGACGACCTCGTACTTCCTGTCGCGCGCGACCGTGATGCCCACGCGCGGCGGCGGCATGGCGACGTGGCGCGAGAAGCTGTTCGCGAACATGCACCGCAACGCGGCGTCGGTGGCCGACTTCATGAACCTGCCGGCGAACCGGGTCGTCGAGCTGGGCGCGAAAGTGGCGATCTGACGCCGCAGCGCTTCGGCACAATCGGGTTGAATCGAGCACGCGCCGCCTGCTGACCCGCATCCTGCCTCCTCGTGTCCAGCGTGAGTTCCCCCACCATCTCCCACCGAGCCGGGTTGGCCGGCCTCGGCGGGCTCACGCTCGCGGCGGTGGGTGTCGTCTATGGCGACATCGGCACGAGCCCTCTGTATGCGCTGAAGGAAGTGTTCGCGCACGGCCACGTGCCGTTGACCGCGGCCAACATCCACGGCGTGCTGTCGCTGGTGTTCTGGACGTTGACCGTCGTCGTCTCGGTCAAGTACGTCGTGCTGATCCTGCGCGCCGACAACAACGGCGAAGGCGGCCTGATCGCGATGCTGGCGCTCGCGTCGCAGGCGGTGCGGGGCCGGCCGCAGCTGCGCCGGCGCTTGCTGCTGCTGGGCATCTTCGGGACTGCGATCTTCTTCGGCGACGGTGTTGTCACGCCGGCGATCTCGGTGCTGGGCGCGATCGAGGGCCTGGAGGTCGCGGCGCCCGGACTGCACAGTTATGTCGTGCCGATGACGCTGGTCGTGCTGACGCTGCTGTTCTTCGTGCAGCGGCATGGCACCGCGAGCGTCGGCCGGATGTTCGGGCCGATCATGGTCGTCTGGTTCATCGTGCTGGCGATCCTCGGGCTGCAACACATCGCCGAGAACCCGCGGGTGTTGTGGGCGCTCAGCCCGCACTACGCGCTGGAGTTCCTGCTCGGGCACAGCGGCGTCGCGTTCGTCGCGCTGGGCGCCATCGTGCTATGCGTGACCGGCGCCGAAGCGCTGTATGCCGACATGGGCCACTTCGGCAAACGCCCGATCCGGATCGCCTGGTTCGGCCTCGCGATGCCGGCGCTGGTGCTGAACTACTTCGGGCAGGGCGCGATGCTGCTGGAGCACCCCGACAAGGTCGGCAATCCGTTCTACGAAATGGCGCCCACCTGGGCGTTGTATCCGCTGATCGGCCTGGCGACGTGCGCGGCGGTGATCGCCTCGCAGGCGCTGATCACGGCGGCGTTCTCGGTCACCAAGCAGGCGATCCAGCTCGGCTACCTGCCGCGGCTGCGCATCACGCATACCTCGGTGCGCGCGGCCGGCCAGATCTACGTGCCGTTCATCAACTGGGGGCTGTACGTCTGCATCGTGCTCGCGGTCGTGATCTTCGGCTCGACCACCAAGCTTGCCGCGGCCTACGGCATCGCGGTGACGATCGACATGCTGATCACGACGACGATGACGTTCTTCGTGATCCACTACGGCTGGAAATACCCCTGGTCGCTGTGCTTCGCGGCCACCGGCTTCTTCTTCGTCGTCGACTTCGTCTACTTCAGCGCGAACGTCGTCAAGCTCGTCGAGGGCGGCTGGTTCCCGGTGCTGATCGGCGGCGTGATGTTCACGCTAATGATGACCTGGAAGCAGGGCCGCAACCTGATGCACGAGCGCATGCGCGAAGAGGCGATCGAGCTGCGGAGTTTCCTCGAGTCGGTATTCGTCAACCCGCCGCAGCGCGTGCAGGGCACCGCCGTGTTCCTGGTCAGCGAACCCGGCCTGACGCCGAACGCGCTGCTGCACAACCTCAAGCACAACAAAGTGCTGCACGAGACCAACCTGTTCGTCACCGTGAAGCATCACGAAGTGCCGTGGGTCGCATTCGACAAGCGTTGCGAGGTCGAGCCGCTGGGCCACGACTGCTGGCAGGTCACGCTGCACTTCGGCTTCAAGAACGATCCCGACGTGCCCGAGGCGCTCGAGCTCCTGAGGCCGCGCGGCTGCAATGTCGACGACATGGACACCTCGTACTTCCTGTCGCGCGACATCGTCAGTCCGACGATAGGCAGCGGCATGGCGCCGTGGCGCGAGAAGCTGTTCGCGAACATGCATCGCAACGCGGCCGCGGCGGCCGATTTCCTGCGGCTGCCGACGAACCGGGTCGTGGAGCTGGGGTCGAGGCTGGAGATCTGACGCTCAGCGCTTGGCGCGCTTGACCGCGTAGCGAGGCGCCGGTTCATGCGCCGTCGGCGGTGCGCCGACCAGCTCCACGTGCGCCGCGAACCCTTGCGCCGCGGCGAACGATTGCAGGCCGCGGTCTAGCGTCGCGAGCCGCTGGTGCTTGTGCACGGCCAAGCCCAGGAGATACGCATCGGTGATCTGGCGATGGCCGACCAATGCCGGGCTGTGCAACGCCGGCAGCTGGCTAGGCTCGGGAGATTCGGGCCAGTACTCGTGCTGCGATTGCGCCGTCATGGTCGCGAGCGCGTCCAGGGCTTCGGCCGGGCTGATCGTCTCGCCGACGACCTTGGGGTTGCTGGTCAGCCGCAGGAACGCGAGCTGCGTCAGCGCACAACTCGCCCACCGGCGCTTCGGGCGGGCGGCGAACCAGCGATGCGCGTCGGCGTGGTGCACATGCGCGGCGTGCGTCAGCGCGATCAGCAGGTTGGCATCGAACAGCCAGACCGGCTCGCGGGTCACGCTTCGTCGTCCTCGGCGCGCTTGACGTCGTCCAGCGTGATGGGGGTTCCGCTGGGCGCCTTCGCGAACACCGGAAAGCCGGATTTGCGTCCGGTCGCCGGCGCCTCGGCGCGCAGGCCCTTGAGGATCAGCTCGGAAACCACCGCGCCGAGCGACTGCGCGCGATGCGTCGCGAGCTGGCGCGCCGCTTCGAGCGCGGTGCTGTCGATGTCCAGGGTCGTGCGCATGGTGCGTTGATGATTTGATGTGCACGCATCATACCATCGGCGCCCGACGCGCGCTGCCGCAATTTGTGCAACAGTGGCGCCCGAGTTCCGACCCCGAGAAACCCGACGATCCCTCCCATGAAACTGCTGTTCGTTGCCGACCCGCTCGAGGGTTTCAAGACCTACAAGGATTCGACCTTCGCGATGATGCGCGAGGCTGCGGCGCGCGGCCACGAGCTGCTGGCGTGCGAGCCGCGCGATCTGTCGTGGCAGCGCGGCGGGCGCGTCAGCGCGCCGCTGCACGCGTTCACGCTGACCGGCGACGAGCACGACTGGTTCGCGCTGCGCCCCGACAGCGGCCGCGTGACCGCGCTGGCCGATGTCGACGCGGTGCTGATGCGCAAGGACCCGCCATTCGACAGCGAGTACTTCTACGCGACCCACCTGCTGGAGCAGGCCGAGCGCGAAGGCGCGCGCGTGTTCAACTCGCCGGCTGCGCTGCGCGACCATCCCGAGAAGCTGGCCATCCTCGAGTTCCCGCAATACATCGGGCCGACGCTGGTCACGCGCAGCGAGGCCGAGGTCAAGCGCTTCCATGCCGAGCACCGCGACATCGTCGTCAAGCCGCTGGACGGCATGGGCGGCATGGGCATCTTCCGCGTCGGCCCCGACGGGTTGAACCTCGGCTCCATCGTCGAGACGCTGAACAAGGGCGGTGCGCAGACCGTGATGGTGCAGCACTACCTGACCGAGATCGTCGCGGGCGACAAGCGCGTGCTCGTGATCGGCGGCAAGCCGGTGCCGTACTGCCTCGCGCGCATCCCGCAGGGCAGCGAGATCCGCGGCAACCTCGCGGTCGGCGGCAAGGGCGTCGCGCGCGAGCTCACGGCACGCGATCGCGAGATCGCCGAGGGCCTCGGCCCCGTGCTCGCGAAGCGCGGCCTGCTGCTGGTCGGGCTCGACGTGATCGGCGACAGCCTGACTGAGATCAACGTGACCAGCCCGACCGGCTTCCAGGAGATTACGCAGCAGACCGGGTTCGATGTCGCGAAGATGTACGTCGATGCGCTCGAGGCCGCGTTGGCCGCGTCCTGCTGAGTCTGACGACGGGTCATCCTGCGCCGGCCGGCGGCACGGCGACAATTGACGGCATGGCAGTTCTGTCTCTTTCGAATGCGCAGCTCGCGTACGGCCACGTCGCGTTGCTGGACCACACCGGCCTCTCGCTCGAGCTCGGCGAACGGCTCGGGCTGATCGGGCGCAATGGCGCCGGCAAGTCGTCGTTGCTGAAAGTCCTCGCCGGTCTCGAGAAGCTCGACGACGGCCTGCTGCAGACGACCCAGGGCCTGCGTGTGCGCTATGTGCCGCAGGAGCCGGCGTTCGAGCCCGGGCATAGCGTGTTCGACGCGGTCAGCGAGGGGGTCGCCGAAGCGCGTGCGCTGCGCCTTGCGTACGAAGAGCATGCACCCGGCGTCGACCTGGACGCGCTGCAGACGCGCATCGAGGCGCTGGACGCATGGAACTGGGAGCAGCGCGTCGAAACCACGCTGGCGCAGCTGCACCTCGATGGCACGCGCGAGATCGGCCAGCTGTCCGGCGGCATGAAGAAGCGCGTCGCGCTGGCCCAGGCGCTGGTCGCGGTGCCCGACGTGCTGCTGCTCGACGAGCCGACCAACCACCTCGACCTCGACTCGATCGCCTGGCTCGAAGAGCTGCTGCGCGGCTTCAAGGGCAGCGTGATGCTCATCACCCACGACCGCGCGTTTCTCGACGCGGTGGCCACGCGCATCGTCGAACTCGACCGCGGCGCGCTGCGCAGCTACCCCGGCAACTACGCGGCCTACGAACGCGCGAAAGACGAACAGCTCGCGGCCGAGGCGCTCGCCAACGCGCGTGCCGACAAGCTGCTCGCGCAGGAAGAGGTGTGGATACGCAAGGGCGTCGAAGCGCGCCGCACGCGCAGCGTCGCCCGGGTCGAACGGCTGCAGACCTTGCGCGCGCAGCGGCGGGCGCGGCGCGAATCGCTGGGCCAGGTCCGCCTCGAGGTCGATTCGGGCGTGCCCAGCGGCAAGATTGTCGCGGAGCTGCGCCATGTGGCGATGCGCTTCGGCGAGACAATGGCCCCCACGCCCCCTTCGGGGTCGGGCGGCCCGGCGCCGGCTGCGAAGACCATCGTCCAGGACTTCAGCGCGACCATCCTGCGCGGCGACAAGGTCGGCCTGATCGGCCCGAACGGCGCCGGCAAGACCACCTTGCTGAAGCTGATCCTCGGCGAGCTCGCGCCGACCGCGGGCACGGTGCGGCAGGGCACGAAGCTTTCGGTCGCGTACTTCGACCAGATGCGCAGCACGCTGAACCTCGACGCGACGCTGGCCGACACCATCAGCCCTGGCAGCGAGTGGGTCGAGGTCGCCGGCGCGCGCAAGCACGTGATGAGTTATCTGCAGGACTTCCTGTTCTCGCCGGAGCGCGCGAACTCGCCGGTGCGCACGCTCTCGGGCGGCGAGCGCAACCGCGTCCTGCTGGCGCGCCTGTTCGCGCTGCCGGCCAACGTGCTGGTGCTCGACGAGCCGACCAACGACCTCGATATCGACACGCTGGAGCTGCTCGAAG
>DATEFR010000163.1:0-4186 GCA_035280545.1 Burkholderiaceae bacterium
TCGGGCGTCGTGACCAGCGCCTCCTCGACGGTCAGGAAGGTGCCCGACTTGTACAGCGTGACATTGCCGCCCTGAACCGTCTTGATCGGGCCGTTCTTCACATCGGCCGAGGTCACCGCTCCGGGCACGACGTGGTACGCCAGCACCGCCTTCAAGCGCTCCTTGTCCTTGGCGATCGCGTCCAGCGTCGCGGCCGGGACGGCCTTGAATGCATCGTCGGTCGGCGCGAACACGGTGTACGGGCCGGGGCCGCGCAGCGTGTCGGCGAGGCCGGCATCGTTGATCAGCTTGTTCAGCGTCGTCAGCTGCGGGTTCGCGGCGGTCGTGTCGGCGATCGTCTTGGGCGCAGGGGTGGTGGCGCAGGCGCCGAGCACGAGCAAGGCGGCAAGCGGGGAAAGCATCCAGTTGAAACGGGTCGTCATGCAGGGCTCCGCGGCATGTAGAGAGTGTTTGTGAGGGGATCGAGCTGGGGCGCGAGCTTAGGCAGGCCATGTGACAGAAACATGACTCGCCTGTGACGCACGTGAGACACCGGCTGTCACACCTTGCCCCATCCGTGGGCAAATCCGGTGGTGTCACAGGGTTGTCATATGGGCTCCCTAGAGTGACCGGCATCACAAAACACAACCCTCGAAACGGTCCCACCTGAAAGGCAGCCCGTGAAGCTCACTTCGATTCGCTCAACCCTGGTCGCCGCCGCCATCGGCGCATTCGTGATCCCGTCGTTCGCCCAGGACGTGACCGGCGCCGGCGCGTCGTTCCCCGCGCCCGTCTACGCCAAGTGGGCCGATGCCTACAACAAGGCGACCGGTGCCCGCATCAATTACCAGTCGGTCGGCTCCGGCGCCGGCATCAAGCAAATCACCGCGAAAACGGTCGACTTCGGTGCCTCCGATGCGCCGCTGAAGGACGACGAGCTCGCGAAGAACGGCCTGATCCAGTTCCCGACCGTGATCGGCGGCGTCGTGCCGGTGATCAACGTCAAGGGCATCGCGGCCGGCCAGCTCAAGCTGACGGGCCAAGTGCTGGGCGACATCTACCTCGGCAAGATCACGAAGTGGAACGACGCCGCCATCGCCGGACTGAATGCCGGCGTCGCGCTGCCGGACGCGGCGATCGCCGTCGTGCGCCGTGCCGACGGTTCGGGCACCAGCTTCATCTTCACGAACTACCTGTCGAAGGTGAACGCCGAGTGGAAGAGCAAGGTCGGCGAAGGCACCGCGGTGAACTGGCCGACCGGCGCGGGCGGCAAGGGCAATGAAGGCGTGTCGTCGTACGTGCAGCGCTTGCCGAACTCGATCGGCTACGTCGAGTACGCGTACGCCAAGCAGAACAAGATGACGCACGTGCAGCTGAAGAACGCGGCCGGCAACTTCGTCGCGCCGGACGATGCGAACTTCAAGGCCGCCGCCGCCGGCGCCGAATGGAACAAGACCTTCTACCAGGTGCTGACCGAGCAGCCCGGCAAGGACGCGTGGCCGATCACCGGCGCGACCTTCATCCTGATGCACAAGGTGCAGGACAAGCCGGCGAACGCCGCGAACGCGCTGAAGTTCTTCGACTGGGCCTACACGAATGGCGACAAGATGGCCGCTGACCTCGAATATGTGACGCTGCCGGACAGCCTGAAGGCGCTGATCCACAAGCAGTGGGCCGACAACATCAAGGACGCTTCGGGCAAGGCGATCGCCGTGTCGGCGAAGTGAGGTTGCAAGCACGCTGATCAGGCGCAGGCCGCGCGTTCGAACGACGACGCGCGGCTTCGCCACGTTCACGAACGTTCGCTCACGTTCGATCCGACGCGTCGAGGAAAAATCGTGGCCGCTACACTTCCCGCAACCCCCTACAACGATCCGCAGAGCATGCAACGCACCCAGCCGCGTCAGCAGCCGCCGGCCCGGCGTCGCAGCGCGCCTTGGGCCGATGTCGTGTTCGCCGTGCTCGCACACGGTGCCGCCTGGCTGACGCTTGCGCTGCTGGCCGGCATCATCGTCTCGCTGATCGTTGGTGCCGCACCGGCGATCAAGGAATACGGCCTGAGCTTCCTGTGGAGCTCCGACTGGGATCCGGTGCAGAACAAGTACGGCGGCCTGGTGATGATCTACGGCACGCTGATGACCTCGGCGATCGCGCTGCTCATCGCCGTGCCGGTCAGCTTCGGGATCGCGCTGTTCCTGACCGAGCTGTCGCCGGCCTGGCTGAAGCGCCCGCTCGGTACCGCGGTCGAGCTGCTGGCGGCCGTGCCGTCCATCGTCTACGGCATGTGGGGCCTGCTGGTGTTCGGGCCGCTGCTCGCGACCTACGTGCAGCAGCCGCTGCAGTCGCTGGTCTCGGGCGTGCCGTACATCGGCGCGCTGTTCTCGGGGCCGCCGGTCGGCATCGGGCTGCTGTCGGCCGGGATCATCCTCGCGATCATGATCATCCCGTTCATCGCGTCGGTGATGCGCGACGTCTTCGAGGTGACGCCGCCGATGCTGAAGGAGTCGGCCTACGGTCTGGGCTCGACGACCTGGGAGGTGATGTTCAAGGTCGTGCTGCCGTACACCAAGACCGGCGTGGTCGGCGGCATCATGCTGGGCCTGGGTCGCGCGCTGGGCGAGACGATGGCCGTCACCTTCGTGATCGGCAACATGAACCAGCTCAACTCGCTGTCGCTGTTCGAAGCGGCGAACAGCATCACGTCGGCGCTTGCGAACGAATTCGCCGAGGCCGGCGAAGGCTTGCACCAGGCCTCGCTGATCTACCTGGGCCTGGTGCTGTTCTTCATCACCTTCGTCGTGCTGGCGTTTTCGAAGGTGCTGCTGGCCCGGCTGAAGAAGGGTGAGGGGAGCCGCGCATGAGCAGTGTGATGGAATCGCAGGGGGGCGCGCGCAGCGCTGCCGCGAGCGCATTGCAGGCTTCGCGCCTGCGCATGCACGCCAAGCGCAAGCGGGTCAACGCGATGGCGCTGACGCTCTCGCTCGCGGCGATGGCGTTCGGCGTGTTCTGGCTGATCTGGATCCTCGTCGAGACGGTGCGGCTGGGCATCGGCGGGATGACGCTGTCGCTGTTCACGCAGATGACCCCGGCACCACAGGCCGAGGACGGCGGCCTCGCGAACGCGATCTTCGGTTCGATCACGATGGTGGGCCTCGCGACGCTGCTGGGCACGCCGATCGGCATCCTGGCCGGCATCTATCTCGCCGAATACGGGCAGAAGAACTGGCTGGGCAGCATCACGCGCTTCATCAACGACATCCTGCTGGCCGCGCCGTCGATCGTGATCGGCCTGTTCATCTACTCGGTCGTGGTCGCGCGGATGAAGAGCTTCTCGGCTTTCGCCGGGGTGCTCGCGCTTGCGCTGATCGTGATCCCGGTCGTGATCCGCACGACCGAGAACATGCTGACGCTGATCCCGAACGCGCTGCGCGAAGCGGCCTATGCCCTGGGCACGCCGAAGTGGAAGGTCGTGATGACGGTGACCTTGAAGGCCGCGCGCGCCGGCGTGATCACCGGCGTGCTGCTGGCGCTGGCGCGCATCGCCGGCGAGACGGCGCCGCTGCTGTTCACCGCGCTGTCGAACCAGTTCTGGAGCAGCAGCCTGAGCGACCCGATGGCCAGCCTGCCGGTCACGATCTTCAAGTTCGCGATGAGCCCGTACGAGAACTGGCAGAAGCTCGCATGGGCCGGCGTGTTCCTGATCACGCTGGGCGTGCTGGCGCTGAACATCCTCGCGCGCACCTTCCTGCGCAACAAGCACTGATTGCAAGAGTCCGGAGCTTCCAATGGACGTCAAAGTCGACATGCCCGTGACCGAGAAGATCAAGATCTCGGTGCGCAACCTGAACTTCTACTACAGCAACTTCCACGCGCTGAAGAACATCAACCTCGACATCCCGGAGAACAAGGTCACCGCGTTCATCGGCCCGTCGGGCTGCGGCAAGAGCACGCTGCTGCGCACCTTCAACCGGATGTTCGAGCTCTATCCCGAGCAGCGCGCCGAAGGCGAGATCCTGCTCGACGGCGAGAACATCCTGACCTCGAAGGACGATGTCTCGTTGATCCGCGCGAAGGTCGGCATGGTGTTCCAGAAGCCGACGCCGTTCCCGATGTCGATCTACGACAACATCGCGTTCGGCGTGAAGCTGTTCGAGACGCTGCCGCGCATCGAGATGGACGAGCGCGTCGAATGGGCGCTGAAGAAGGC
>DATEFR010000164.1:0-6849 GCA_035280545.1 Burkholderiaceae bacterium
CGCGCGCGCTGCGCCCGCCGCGCGGCGTTCGCGCGACCGATTTTGTCGCCCAGCAGGCGCGCCTGCACGACCGCGTCTGGGTCATCGCGCCCGAAACCGGTGGCGTGCTGGCGCAGCTGCAACGGATCGTCGATGCCGAGCGCTGGCTCGGGTGCGACGCCGCCGCGATCGCGCTGAGCTCCAGCAAGCGTGCCACGCTCGCGCGCGCAACCGAGCACGGGGTGACGACGCCGCTGGCATTCGCGATGCTGCCGACGACGCGACGCTGGGTCGTCAAACCCGACGACGGCGCGGGGGCCGAGCGTACCCGCCTGCACAACACGCACGCGGCCGCGCGCGAAGATCTCGAGACCCGCCGACGCCGCGGCGAAGCGGCCGTGCTCGAGGCCTGGGTCGCGGGCGAGCCGCTCAGCCTGTCGCTGCTGTGCGGGGCCGACCGCACCGAGCTGCTCAGCGTGAACCGGCAGCAGCTCGCGATCGATGCGGCCGGCGTCGTCTCGTTCACCGGCGTGCAGACCGCGATCTGGCCGCGCGACGATGCACGCACCGGCATCCTGCGCGACTGGGCCCGGACGCTGGCCCGCGCCGTCCCGGGGCTGCGCGGGTATGTCGGCATCGACCTGGTCTGGCACCCGCAGCGCGGACCGGTGCTGATCGAGATCAACCCGCGCGTGACGATGGCCTATGTGGGCCTGTCCGCCGCGCTGGACCGCAACCTCGCGGCCGCGGTGCTCGCGGCCCATCACCATGAGACGGCCCGTGACTACGCCTGAACACCATCACGTGATCGGCTGGGACATCGGCGGCGCACACGTCAAGGCCTGCCTGCTGCGCGACGGCCGCGTCGTCGATGTCGCGCAGTGGGCCTGCCCGCTGTGGCAAGGCCTGGAGCACCTGGAGCGCGTGCTGCATCTGGCCTGCGCGCGCTGGCCGCAGATCGGCCGCGCCGCGCATGCGATCACCATGACCGGCGAGATGACCGATCTGTTCGAGCACCGCGAGGACGGCGTGCGCCGCATCGCCGCGACCCTGGCGCGCACGCTCGCGCCGGCGTCGCCCGAGGCGCTGCACTTCTACGCCGGCGACGCGCGCTGGTGCCGCACGACCGAGGCCGGTGCGCAATGGGAGCGGATCGCCTCGGCCAACTGGCTGGCCACCGCGTCGCACGCGGCGCACTGCATCGCCGAAGGTGTGCTGATCGACATCGGCAGCACGACCACCGACCTGATCGCCTTCCGCGATGGCCGCGTGCTGGGCAGCAGTGGTAGCGACGTGCAGCGGCTCGCGACCGGCGAGCTGGTCTACCACGGCGTCGTGCGCACGCCGCTGTGCGCGCTGGGGCCGCGCATCGCCTGGCAGGGTCGCGAGCTCAACGTGATGAACGAGTTCTTCGCGACCACGGCCGATGTCTACCGGCTCACCGGCGAGCTCGACCCCGCGCACGACCTGCATCCCAGCGCCGACAACGCACCCAAGGACCTGGCGGCGACACGCCGACGCCTCGCCCGCATGATCGGCCTGGACGCGCGCGATGCGGCAGCGGAGGACTGGCTCGCGTTCGCGCACGCCTGGCGCGCCAAGCAGGTCGCCGAGATCGCCGGCCAGTTGCGTCGCGTGATCGATGCCCACGGGCTGAGCGATGCAGCGGTCGCACTCGGTGCCGGTTGCGGCGAGTTCCTCGTGACCGACGTGCTCGCGCGCGCCGATGCACCGCACACCCGCCAGCACTATGGCCGCGACCTCGCGCGCATCGCGACGGACGCCTTGCCCGGCGCCGAGGCCGCGGCCCGCTGGGCCCAGGTGTGCGCGCCGGCGGTGGCGGTCGCCGCGCTCTTCGACAGCGAGCAGCGCTGATGTGGGTCGTCAAGCTCGGAGGAAGCCTGACCGCCGACCCGGCGCTGCCGCGCTGGCTCGATCTGCTGGCCCAGCTGGGCGGCGGGCGCGTCACCATCGTCGGCGGCGGCGGCACGCTGGCCGACGAGGTGCGCCGCGTGCAGGCCCTGTGGCAGTTCAACGACCTGGCCGCCCACAACATGGCGGTGCTGGCGATGGCGCAGACCGGCTACCAGCTGCATGCGATGAACCCGACGCTGCAACTGGCCACTCGCAAGGCCGAGATCGCGCATGTGCTGCACAAGGGCCGCGCGGCGATCTGGCTGCCGTTCGAGCTGCAGCGCCGCGAGCCCGATTCCCGAACCAACTGGGGTGCCACCTCCGACACGATCGCGCTCGACCTGGCGCGCGACCTGAACGCGGAGCGGCTGGTGGTGGTCAAGTCGTGCGCCATCGACCCGTCGCAAACGCTTGCACAGCTGGGCGCCGCCGGCGTGCTGGACGAAGGCTTCGAGGACCGCGCCCGCGGCGTGGCGTTCCCGATCGAGATCCTGGACAAGAGCGAGCTGCTGCGCATGCGCTCGCTGCTGCTGGGCGAGCGCCACCTCGACGGGTGAGACGACGGGTGAGAACGGCGCCTCAGGCCGGCGCCAGCGCGTGCGTCGCGTGCAAGGCCTCGGCCAGTGCGCGCAGGCGTTCAGGATCTAGCGTGCCGCGGCGGTCGCCGCTGCACACCGCGCTGCGAAAGCCCGCGAAGTCGGGGGCCAGCGCCTGCAACGCCGGCAGTTGCGGGCGCCGCAACGCACCGGCCAGTCCGACCAGTGCACCGCCGGCGCGGGCCCGCGCGACGAACCGGCGCAGCTCGGCATCGGGCAACACGTCGAACAAACTGCCGGCCACCTTGTCGGCCGTGTCGACCATCAGGGCCGGAAACTTCAGCGCGCAGGCGTACTCGACCGTCTCGAAGTCCAGGCCTTGATCGCCGATGAAGACCGGCACGATGGCGTGGCCGCTGCCGGCCAGCGCGGCCAGCACTTCGGCCGCCTGCGCGGTGCGCTCGATGCCGACCTTCACATAATCGACACCGCAAGCCGCGACCGCATCGACGCGCGCGAGAATCGCCTCGCCGTCGCTCATCGGCAGGTCGCCTATCGTCGCGCTGATCGGCAAGCGGCTGCCCTGCGCGCGCAAGGCCTGCACGATCGCCGCGATCGTCGCGACAGGCAGGCCCCCCAACGCGCCGTCGCGCGGCTCCTTCAGGTCGATGAAATCGGCTCCGCCGTGCGCCGCGAGCAGCGCTTCCGGCACATCGCGAACGCTGACCAGCATGCGCATCAGATCCCCCGCTCTTTCTCTTGGACAGCCGCCTGCGCCGCTGCGCCGCGATGCCGCGCCACCGCATCGGTCAGCCAGCCCCAGGCCTCGCGCTCCTCGGGGCCGGCGGTCTTGTCGATCGCGATCTGCAGGTAGTTCATCTCGGCATCCACCTTGGACGACGGCAGCATGTGCAGCCGGCTCACGAGAATCGCCCCTTCGATCACCGCAGCCTGCGCGCGGTTGAAGCCGATGTACGGCGCATGGTGCGCCTCGTGCACGCGCGCCATCCGCAACACCGGACGCTGCGGGTCGTCGTGCAGCTCGGCGAGCGCGAGTTCGACGTGCTGCAGCGCGCAGTCCAGCCGCTGGCCGGCGATGCGCTCGGTCGGCTGCAGCGGCCAGTCGCGGCGGCCGGTCACCGCGCCGGCGAAAACGCGCGTGTCGGTCACGATGTTGAGCACCGCATGACCGCTCGCGACGATGTTCGCGAGCGTGGTCGACGGCTTGAACGGCATCAGGATCACATCGGCGCCCTGGTAGCGCACGCCCATGGGCGCGACGTGCGGTGCGCCGTCGGGAGCGACCGTGCTGATCACGGTCTCGTAGATCACATCATTCATCGGCGGAATCGGTTGAGGGCGGCGCGGCAGCGGTCCCGCGCGCCCGTCCTGTCTTCATCGTGCTGCCCGGCGCGCACCAGGTGTTCAGGTCGGGCGCCGCGGTCTCGACCGCGCAGCCCCAGTCCAACGGCTGGTCCTGCACGTAGCGCTTGCCCAGGCGCCAGGCGATCTCGGCGTGAGCGAGCTCGACGCCCATGTAGAACGCGTGGTTCGCATCGTGCTCGAGCTTGAGCTGCGGCCACAGCTCGAACGCGCCCTGGCCGATGCGCAGGCCATCGCGGTTGTAGACATGCAGCCCGTTCGTCGATACCTGCACGCGGAAGTTCGCGTCGCGCACCTGGGCCGCGACCTGTTCGATCTCCTGCGGCGTGTCGGGGAACGGATGCTTGGCGTGCACGGTCATCAGCGCATCGCTCATGCCCTTGGGCAGGGTCTGGTGGCGCGCCGCGGCGTGCATGATGCGGCGCGCCCAATCGGCCTCGCGCACCGCGCGGCGCGCATGGGTGCTGACCTGCGTGGTCAAGACCGCGGCCACGTTGAGCTCGGCCGCGATGCCGAACAGCAGCGCGTTGATGCCGCTGGTGTCGGCTTCGGTGAGCTCGGTCAGGTTGCCCACGCCCATCATGATGGGCGCGTCGGGGAAACGCTCGCGCAGCCGGTGATAGCGCACGATGGACGCGGTCAGCCCGAATGGGATCGGGTCGAGGATGGAGTCGGCCAGGAACGGCCGGCCGCGACGCTGCATCTGCTCGACCGCTTCGAACAGCGAGGCTTCGTCGGCCGGCACGCGCGGGATCAGCACGGGCGTGGCCGCCACCTCGTCGGCGACCCACAGCGTCTCGAGCTTCAGGCTCAGCAGGTAGTCGGCGCCGGCGCGGCCGCCGCGCAGCAGCTCGTCGGGGTCTATCGAGTCGACGCTGACCTTGAAGCCCGCCGCCTTCAGCGCCTGCACGCTCTCGGCGAGATGGTCGAAGCGCGTTTCGGGCAGGCAGCCGAGGTCGATCACGTCGGCGCCGTCGGCTGCATAGCCACGCGCACGCTCGACGATCTGCTCGACCGTGAGATGCGGTGCGTCGACGATCTCGGCGAAGATCGCGGTCTCGTACTCGTTCAGGGCGATGGGCTTGGCAGCCCGGTTGAAGTAGCGCGGCAGGTCCTTGAGCTCCTCGGGGCCGCGCTCGACCGGAATGCCGTAGTGCCGCGTCAGCGCGTCCAAGTCGCCGCGGCAGCGGCCCGGCACCAGGATGCGATCGGCCTGCACCGGCGCGGCCACGCGGCGCTGGATCATCTCGGCGGTCATCAGCGCGGCGACCTGCAGGCCGATCTCGCGCACCTCCCAGCTGAACGGTGCCGCCTCGATCCCGCCCAGGACACGCACGAGACTGGCCTCGGCGAGGCGTCCGGTCAGGAAGACGATGTGTTCCATGCGAGCGCGAGTTCCTTCAGGCGCAGATCACCGCCACCTGTTCGGTGCGCATGCAAACACGATGCCCGCGAACGCGGACTATCCGACGAGAAAATGCCCGCGGGCTCAGTCGGGGTGCGAGACCTCGATGTGGAGCTTGTGAAGCTTGCGGTACAGGGTGTTGCGGCTGACATCGAGCGCCTTGGCGACATTGCTGACGTTCCAACGGTGCTGCTCCAGCATCTGCAGCAACACCTGCCGCTCGTTGGCCTGAATGGGATTGAGTTTGACCGGCGGATGCGTCTCGTCATCGACCGCAGCGGCGGCCGGGGAGTCGGACAGCGCGACCGTGACCTGCTGCCCCTCCGGCGGCATCGGATGCAGGACGGCGGCCGGCAGGTGCTCGCGCGTGATGAGGCGGCCGTCCGCCAGCGCCGCGGCGCTGCGCAGCACATGGCGCAGCTGGCGGATGTTGCCGGGCCACGAGTAGTCCATCAACAGCCGCTCGGCCTCTGCGCTCAGGCCGCCCTTGCTGCCGCCGGCCTCCGCGCGCAGGACGTCGTGGATCAGCTCGCGCTTGTCGCTGCGGTCGCGCAGCGACGGCAGCTCCAGCTCGATGCCGGCGAGCCGGTAGTACAGGTCCTCGCGGAAGCGCCCATCCCGCACGAGTGCCGGCAGGTTGCGGTGGCTGCCGCTGATCAGCTGGAAGTCCACCGGGTAGATGTCCTCGGTGCCCAGCGGCGTGACCTGGCGCTCGTCGAGCACGCGCAGCAGCCGCGCCTGCAGGTCCAGCGGCATGTCGGCGATCTCGTCGAGGAACAGCGTGCCGCCGTCGGCCTGCAGGATCTTGCCGCGCCGGCCGCTGCGCTGGGCGCCGGTGAAGGCGCCGGCGCGGTAGCCGAACAGCTCGGACTCGATCAGCGTCTCGGGCAGGCTCGCGCAGTTGACGGCGACGAACGCGCCGTCGGCATGCGGGCTCGCATCGTGCGTCGCGCGTGCGAAGACTTCCTTGCCGGAGCCGGTCTCGCCCCACAGCAGCACGGGCGTCTGGCGCGCGATCACGCGGCGCGCGGTTTCGAGATGAGCCAGCAGGCGCGGATCCTTGAATGTCGCGCTGCTGGAGGACACCGGGCGCAACGCGGCAGGGCGCGCCAAGGCCTTGACCGTCGTCGGGACCGGGCTGGCCAGTGCGCCTGCGGCGGGCAGCGCCGGGACCGCATGCACCGTCGCCATCGTGGCACTGGACGCCGGCCGCCGTGCGACCGCGAAGAAGCGCAACGCCGCGTTCGCCCGGTACGTGACGACCGGGTGGAACGACGAGGACATACTGCGCTGCAGCATGTCTTCGAGCGAGCTCTGGAACAGATCCTCGACGCGGCGCGAACGGATCTCGTCCATCGACTGCAGGCCCAGCTGGAACAGCGCGCTGCGGTTCGCCGCCAGGATGTAGCCGTCGTCGCCGACCGCGAGCTTGCCCTCGTGCAGCGTGTAGACGAACTCCGGACGGCTGTGGAAATGCAGCGGATGCGCGTTGCGGAAGCGCTGGTCGATCAGGCGGTTCTCGATCATGCGCGCCGTCATGCCCAGCAGCACGAGCAGGTGCTGCTGCATGTGCCGGGAGCGGCTCGAGACATCGAGCACCGCGGCGATCTCCCCGGACGGGTCGTAGACCGG
>DATEFR010000165.1:0-14053 GCA_035280545.1 Burkholderiaceae bacterium
GACTGTTGATCCGCAGGTCCGCGAGCCGGGAGCGGTTTGAAAACTGGCTATAATTGTCGGCTGTTCCTCGATAGCTCAGTCGGTAGAGCGCCGGACTGTTAATCCGTAGGTCCCTGGTTCGAGCCCAGGTCGGGGAGCCAAAACACACGAGAGCCAGCAGGTTTGCGCCTGCTGGCTTTTTCGTTTTCTGGACTCGGCTGCTGCCAAGGTGCACGCGACGGTCAGCGGCCACCGATCGCGCGGAATCGGGAAAGCTCCCGTGGCGGCCGTCACCTCCTTTCGTTCAAGCTCTGCGCGATCCGGGATCTCGGAATAGGCCCGCAGAGTCACGGGCAGGAGGAGTCGCTTGTCTTCCGTCGCGGACCACGACATCGAACGCAGCCGGCTCGCGGAGTGCATGCGGCTCGCCGACCCGGCGCAGAACCTCGACGCCGCCGCGGCGGCCGACGCGGCGCTCGAGGCGCGCGAGCTGGCACGCATGCTCGCGTCGGACCAGGAGGCCTACTGCGCCGCTGCGTGGCTGGCGCGGCACTGGATGCATCTGGGCCGCATGGGCGAGGCGTTCGACGTGGCCGCCGAGTTGCTCGAACAGTCGGTGCCGCCCGAGCTCGAGGATGCGCGCGTCGAGGCCTTGCGGGTGATCACGATCGCCGGGAGCGAGATGTCCCGGTTCGAGCGTGCGCTGGCCGCCGCGGACGAACTCGTGAAGCTCGCAACCCTCCGCGGCGACGCCGGCAAGATGCTGAGCGCAGCCGTCGCGCTGGCCATCCCGCTCGAGCGGGTCGGCGACTCGTGGCAGGCCGAGCGCATCCTGTCGCAGGCGCTGGAGGAGCACGGCGGCGAGATCTTGAACAAGGACGTGATGTCCGCCGGCAACGCCTTGTGCGCGGTCTGCGCGCACATCGCCCATCTGTTGCGCCACACCGGTCGCGAAGCCGAGGTTGCGGCCGTGCTCGCGAAGGGACGCGCGGCGGGCGAGCGCGCCTTGCGCTATGTCGAGCAGGCCCCCAACCCGGTGTACGAGGTCATCGTCGGCGTGAACCTGAGCGAAACGCTGATCGGCCAGGGCGAGTACCCGCAGGCGCTGGACCTGCTGCGGCGGCTGCGCACGTCGGCGCAGGACCGGCAGCTCACCGCCTTCGGCCGGATGATCGAGATCAATCTGGCCGAAGTTCTGGTGCGGCTCGGAAACCCACGCGAGGCGCTGGAGATCGTGCAGGCGGTAACGGAGAGCGACACAGGCGTCGCGGCCGCGATGCTGACGAAGGCGCATCTGGTCGCCTACGAGGCGCACAAGGCGCTGGCGGACTTCGAGGCCGCACTGAAGCACTTCGAGCTTGCCGAACGCCTGGAACGCAGCGTGTTGACGAAGCATCTTCGTACGCAGTCCGAGCTCTTCGTCACGCGCACCGAGGAGCTGCGCGCCCGGCACCTCGCGACGGCCGCGCGGCTCGAGGCCCAGCAGGAGCGGCACCGCGCCGCGCAGTTCGCCGCGCAGGCCGAACAGGATCCGCTGACGGGCCTGGGCAACCGGCGCCATCTGGAACGGCGCGCCGCCGAGCTGTTCCCGGCACTGAGCCTGGCGCAAGCGCCGCTCGCGCTGGCGCAGATCGACGTCGATCACTTCAAGCGCGTGAACGACACGCACGGGCATGCCGCGGGCGACCTGGTGCTGGTCGCGCTCGGCGCGCTGCTGCGCGACAGCTTGCGCGCTGCCGACGTCGTCGTGCGCAGCGGCGGCGAGGAATTCGTGCTGGTGCTGCCCGACACGCAGATGGCGGCGGCGATGGAGGTGTGCGAGCGGCTGCGCGCGCGGGTCGAGGCATCGCCGGTGGACATCGGCGCCGGCGTCGCGCTGCCGATCACGGTCAGCGTAGGCCTGGCCGCCGCACCGTCCTACGACCTCGACATGCTCATGCGCCGTGCCGACGCTGCGCTCTATGCCGCGAAGCAGGCCGGCCGGAATCGCCTGTGGCGGGCCGATCCGTGACGAGTCTGTCAGCTCCGGCCAGACGCCCGTGAAAGCGGATCAGGGCTGGCGCCGCGGCGTGGCCTGCAGGATGTCGGCGAAGCGGGCCTTCCAGTGCTTGGCCTGCACCGCGGTGCCATGGCCGGACGTGTCGGGGCTGCCGGGGATGACGATGGCCTGCGCGCCGGGAATCTGCGCGAGGGCGCGTTCCAGCAGGCCCAACTCGGGTGGGTTGCGTTCGTCATCGGCCGAGTTGATCGCCAGCACGCGGCTGCGGATCCTCGGCAGGCCAGCCTCTGGCGAGTAGTCACGCGAGGCCTCCCACTGGAAGAGGTGGTCGTTGGCGTCGCCCCGGAACGGCGCCTTCAGGCGCTGGTCCAGGAGCGCGTCGGCGGCAGCGCGATTGGGCGCCAACTTGTACAGGCCCTGGTTGCCGCCGTTGGTGGCTATGCCATAGAACACCGAGGCGAACTGGAGGCTCTTGGGCTGCTCGACATAGTTGCCGCCGTTCCAGGCCGGGTCGTTGCGGATCGAGTCGATGATGAGGCGGCGCATCATCCAGTTGCGGCCCGACATGGCCGCAGGCAGCGCGGCCATGGGGACGGCCAGGTCCATGAAATCCGGGTAGCGCTGGGCCCACAGCCAAGTCTGCATGCCGCCCATCGAGTTGCCGATGATCACGCGCAGGTGCTTCACCTTCAGATGCTCGGTCAGCAGCCGATACTGAGCGTCGACCATGTCGTCGTAGTTGTAGGCGGGAAAGGCAGCGCGCAGCCCGTCCGAAGGCTTGGACGAGCGGCCTGTGCCGATCGAGTCGGGCAGGATCAAGAAGTGCTTGCCGGCATCCAGCGGCTGCCCAGGCCCGAACAGCTCGCCCGCGAACGCCGGCGTGAGCATCGATTCGGCCGAGCCGGTGGTGCCGTGCAGGATGAGCACCGGGTCGCCCTGCGGGTTGCCCAACGTTGTGTAAGCCAGCCTCAGCTCCGGCAGCACCTCCCCGGTGTGGAAGCGAAAGTCGCGCACGACCCAATCGCCCTTCGTCGGCACGGGATACTCGGCTGCGGCCGCAAGGCTCGCACTGCAAAGCCACAGCAGCAGCGAGAGGCAGCGACGGAACGTTCGGGACATCATCAATCGTCTCCTTGTTCTCGATGGCGTGTTGCCGGCGGGAGCCGACGCTACAACGCATTCGCAAGCTCAGCGCTGCTGTGCCGCCAGCCAACCGAGCCCGGCACGAGTGCCTTGCGGCACGGTACCTCGCGCCGGGCGGTATTCGCAACCGACCCAGCCGCGCCAGTGGCCTTCGGCGGCCAGCTCGTCGATGACCTCGAACAGGTAGGGGTGGTACAGCTCGCCCCCATCGGGTTCGTGCCGCTGCGGCACGCCGGCGATCTGGATGTGGCCCACGCGCCCGGTGGGCAGGTACTGGCGCAGCTTCATCGCCACGTCGCCTTCGACGATCTGGCAGTGGTACAGGTCCATCTGCACCTTCAGGTTCGCGGCCCCGACCGCCTGGACGATGCGGTGGGCCTCGTCCTGCCGATTCAGGAAGTAGCCCGGAATGTCGCGCGTGTTGATCGGCTCGATGAGCACGTCGCGGCCGGCGCGAGCGGCCTGCTCTGCGGCCCAGGCGAGGTTGGCCTCGTAGGTGGCGAGGAGGCGGGCGCGCTCCGCACCTTGCGGCGCCAGGCCCGCCATCGCGTGCACGCGCGGGCAGGCCAGCGCCTCGGCATAGACCAATGCCTGCTCGAAGCCGCGGCGGAACTCGGCCTCGCGGCCCGGTAGGCAGGCCAGGCCACGTTCGCCCGCGTCCCAGTCGCCCGGCGGCGCATTGAAGAGCACCTGCTGGAGGCCGCAGTCGACCAGGCGCGTGGCCAGCTCAGCGGCGTCGAAGGCGTAGGGGAAGAGGTACTCGACCGCCTCGAAGCCGTCCTGTGCGGCAGCGGCGAAGCGGTCCAGGAAGGCGTGCTCGTTGTAGAGCATGCTCAGGTTGGCGGCGAAGCGGGGCATGTGGTTCTCGGTTGCTGGCTTGTTGCTTGGCTCGTGTGGCCTGGGTGGCTACCAGGCAGCGCCGAAGCGATCGCGCAGATCGTCGATCTGCATATCGGACAGGGGTTGCGCGCGCGTCAGCAGCCACAGTCGCGCAGTCTCTTCGAGCTCTTCCAGCACCGCACTCGCCTCGGCCAGGCTGCGATGCCACACGTTGGGGCCGAGCCGTTCGAGCATCACGGCGCGGATAGTCGCACCGGCCGATCTGCGCGACTCGATGCACGCGGCCACCAGGTCGGCCACGGCCGGGTCGCCGGGCCGGTGGTACGGAATCAGCGGCACATGCCCGACCTTCATCACGAAGTACGGCGTGATGGGCGGCACGATGTCCTCAGGCTGCCAGACGCCGGCCAGCGTCAGCGCCACCAGATGAGTGGAGTGCGTGTGGATGACGCAACGCGCGTGCGGATCGGCGGCGTAGATGCGCCGGTGCAGTGCCAGCGTCTTCGAGGCGCGGTCGCCATCGGTCTGTAGTCCGTCTTCGCCCACGGCGGCCAGGCGGGCCGGGTCCAGTGTGCCCAGACAGGCGTCGGTGGGCGTGATCAGGAACCCGCCTTCGGGCAAGCGCACGCTGATGTTGCCCGCGCTCGCATGCACGTAGCCGCGTGCGTACAGCGACGCGCCCACGCGGCAGATCTCGTCGCGCAGCGACACGCTCACGCTGCGGCCCCCGACACATCGAAGGCCTTGGCGAAGAAGTCGTGGCCGCCGAAGTTGCCCGACTTCAGCGCCAGGTGCAGCACCTCGCCGCCGCTCCAGCGTGACTGCGCAGCGGTCCACGGTACGCCGGGATCGATCTGCGGGCCTATCGTCATGCGATGCACGCCCAGCGCCTGCACCACCGCACCGGAGGTCTCGCCGCCGGCCACCACCAACTTGCGCACCCCTGCCTCGACCAGGCCGCAGGCAATGCGCGACAAGGTGTCCTCGACGACTGCACCGGCACGCTCGGCGCCCAGCCGGGACTGGACGGCACGCACCGCAGCGGGTTCGGCAGTGGCATAGGCCAGCACCGGGCCCGAGGCCAGATGCGGCTTCAGCGCCTGCAGCGCCTGCGCCGCGACGTCGACGCCCGCCGCGATGGCCAGCGGATCGACCGCAAAGGCCGGGCGCCCCGCCTTCATGAACTGTTGCACCTGCGCGTTGGTGGCGACCGAACAGCTTCCGGACACGACGGCCTGCCACCCTTGCACAGGCGGAAGCTGCGCGGCTTGCATCGCAGCGTGCAATCGGCCCGGCCAGTTCTGCGGCAGCCCGACAGCGATGCCCGAGCCCGCCGTGACCAAGGGCATCGCGGCCAGCGCGGCGCCGATATCCATCAGGTCCCGATCGCTCACCGCATCGACCACCGCGACGCCCACGCCTTGCGCCTGCAGCGCGGCGAAGCGCTGGCGGATCGCAGCCGGCCCCTGCGCCACCACGTCCAGCGGCACCAGGCCGACACGGCGGCACGTTTGTGCCTGCATCACGCGGACCAGGTTCGCATCGGTCATCGGCGTCAACGGATGCTGGCGCATGCCGCTGTCCGACAGCAGCACGTCGCCCACGAAGAGGTGGCCCTTGTAGACCGTGCGCTGATTCTCGGGGAAGGCCGGGCAGGCGATCGTGAAGCCCTGATCCGGGCCATGCAACGCATCGAGCAGCGCATCGGTGACGGGGCCGATGTTGCCGGCCGGCGTGCTGTCGAAGGTGGAGCAGTACTTGAAGTAGACCTGCTCGACGCCCTGCGCCTGCAGCCAGCGCAGCGCCGAGAGCGACTGCGCCACGGCCTGGTCCGGCGCGATCGTGCGCGACTTCAGCGCCACCACGACCGCGTCGCAGTCCAGCGCCGCGCCATCGTCGGAGGGCACGCCTATGGTCTGCACGGTGCGCATGCCGCGGCGCACCAGGTTGTTGGCAAGGTCGGTGGCGCCGGTGAAGTCGTCGGCGATGCAGCCCAGCAGCGGTCGACCCATCGTCACGCCTCCTTGGTGGGCAGCGTGATGCCCGGGAAGATCTTGATCACGGCGCTGTCGTCCTCGCGCGCGAAGCCGGCGCTGCTGGCCTGCATGAACATCTGGTGCGCGGTGGCCGACAGCGGCAGCGGGAACTTGGTGGCGCGCGCGGTGTCGAGCACCAGTCCGAGGTCCTTGACGAAGATGTCCACCGCCGAGAGCGGCGTGTAGTCGCCGGCCAGCACATGGGCCATGCGGTTCTCGAACATCCAGCTGTTGCCGGCACTGTGGGTGATGACCTCGTACAGCGCCTGCGCGTCGACGCCTTCGCGCAGGCCCAGCGCCATCGCTTCGGCAGCGGCCGCGATGTGCACGCCGGCGAGCAGCTGGTTGATGATCTTCACCTTGCTGCCGTTGCCGGCGCGGTCGCCCAGCTTGTAGACCTGGGCCGCCATCGCGTCGAGCGCGCTGCCGGCCTTGGCATAGGCGGCGGGCGTGCCCGCGGTCATCATCGTCATCTGGCCGCTGGCGGCCTTGGCCGCGCCGCCGGAGATCGGCGCATCCAGGTAGAGCAGCCCGCGTTCGGCAAGCCGGCCCTCGAGCGCGACCGACCAGTTCGGATCCACCGTCGAGCACATCACGAACAGGCTGCCCGGCTTCATCGCCGCCGCGGCGCCGTGCTCGCCGAACAGCACGGTCTCGGTCTGCGCCGCATTGACGACCACGCTGACGATGACCTCGCAGTGCGAGGCGAGCTCGGCGGGATGCGCGCAGGCCACGCCGCCCTCCACGGCGAAGGCCTGCGCGGCCTCGGCGCGCACGTCGCAGACGTGCACCCGGTACCCCGCGCGGCGCAGCGAGGCCGCCATGCCCAGGCCCATCGCGCCCAAGCCGATGACTCCAATGTTTCCCATGTACGCCTCCTCAGCGATTGACCAGTTGCGCGGGCGTGCGCAGCACCGCCAGCGCGCCCACGACCAGCACGGCCGCCAGCACGTACATGCCGGGCTGGGTGCTGTGCATCACGTCCTTCAGGTAGCCCACCAGATAGGGGCTGACGAAGCCCGCGAGATTGCCGACCGAATTGATCGCGGCGATGCCCACCGCGGCGGCTGAGCCGGACAGGAACGCCGTGGGCAGCGACCAGAACAGCGGCGCGCAGGTCAGCACCCCGGCCGCGGCCACGGACAGCGCGATCACCGACACGGTGGTGTTGCCGCTGAAGCCGGCCGCCACGGCGAAGCCGACGGCGCCCATCAGCGCGGGGATCACCAGGTGCCAGCGCCGTTCGCGGCGAGCATCGGCGCTGCGCCCGAACAGGTTCATCGCGACGATCGCGCAGCCGAACGGAATGGCGCTGAACAAGCCGATGTTGAGGTTGCCGGTCACGCCGGTGGCCTTGATCAAGGTCGGCATCCAGAACGTCAGCGCGTACTGCCCCATCACGAAGCAGAAGTAGATCAGGCACATGTGCCAGATGCGCGCATCGCGGAAGATCGCGCCGGTGGACGCATAGGTCTGGCTGCCGCGCTGGTCGATCGCGATCTCGCGCTCCAGCACGCGCTTCTCGTCTTCGTCCAGCCACTTCGCGGAGCGGATGCCGTTGTCCAGGTACATCAGGACGGCAATGCCGATCACCAGCGCCGGGAGGGCTTCGAGCAGGAACATCCACTGCCAGCCGGCAAGGCCGGCGCTGCCCTGGAAGGCGTCCATGATCCAGCCCGACAGCGGGTTGCCGAAAATGCCCGCCACGGGGATGGCCGACATGAACAGCGCGATGATCTTGGCGCGCCGCTGGGCCGGATACCAGTACGTCAGGTACAGGATGACGCCGGGATAGAAGCCCGCCTCGGCCACGCCCAGCAGGAAGCGCATCACGTAGAACTGCGTCGGCGTCGAGACGAACAGGAAGGCACCGGAGATCAGGCCCCAGGTGATCATGATGCGTGCGATCCAGACCCGTGCGCCGACGCGGTGCAGCAGCACGTTGCTCGGCACTTCGAAGATGAAGTAGCCGATGAAGAAGACGCCGGCGCCGAGGCCGTAGACGGTCTCGCTGAAGCCCAGCGCCTGCGACATCTGCAGCTTCGCGAAGCCGACGTTCACGCGGTCGAGATAGGCGACCACGTAGCACAGCATCAGGAAGGGAACGATGCGCCAGAAGACTTTGCGATAGGCGCTGTCGGTCTGGGCGGTTGCGGCGCGTTGCTCGGGCGCCATGGCAATCGTGTTCAAGGCAGTCTCCTGGTGGGGGTCATCCCGTCGTCACGATCTTTTGTCATGCTGTCGTGTTGTCAGGTTGTATGACAAATTATTCAGGAAAACGGCGCCACGGGTGATTCGGGTTTACGCGGAGGTCCGCGGTATCGCGGACTACGCCTTGCGGGTGCGGTGACCGGCCGCGGTGCGCGGCGCGCCCAGTTCGGCGCGCAGACGCTCCGCCAGCCGCAGACCCTGCGAGCGCCAGAACACCGCATCCGCACGGCCGATGCGCTCGGCCGCATTGACCATGTGCGCGGCGCCCGCCATGCGGGCGGCGGCCACGTCACCGGCCTCGATGGCGGCGACGATGGCCGCATGCTCCTGCCGCACCGCTTCGGCCAGGTCGGCGCGCGTCGCCTCGTTCGCGCGGGTCACGCGCGTGGCATCGAGCAGAAACTGGTTGAGATAGGCCAGCGTGGCGAGCAGGTAGGGGTTGCCGGAGGCCTGCGCGATGGCCGCATGGAAGGCCACGTCTTCGGCCACCCCGTCGCCGCCGGCTTCGACCACCTTGTCGATGGCCTGCATCGCGCTCCTGATCTGCTTGGTGGAGCGCGGGTTGCGCCGCGCCGCTGCCAGCGCCGCGGCCTCGGCCTCCAGCGCGCGGCGCACCTCGACCATCTGAAGCACCGCGGCCACCGAGCCGTCAGGCGTCAGCACCAGGCTGTCGGTCCCCGGTAGGCCGGGCGCGCGGATGTAGGCGCCCGATCCCTGCCGCGACTCCAGCAGGCCCAGCGTCTTCAGGCGCGACAGCGCCTCGCGCACCACCGTGCGGCTCACCCCGAAGCGCTGCACGAGCGCAGCTTCGGTGGGCAGACGCTGCCCGACCTTCAACTGGCCCTCCTTGATGCCCGCGATCAACGCATTGGCCAACTGCTCCGACAGGCGCGCGCCGACCTTCAGCGCGGGTATCCCTGACAGGGCGAGATCGGCGTCTTCGGAGTCGGACATCGGCGGGGACGTGGTGAAAGGCTGTATGACAATCATATAAGGGCCCGTTTCAAGACGGATCGCCCTTTTGTGGCCTCTGCACGTCGCCGACGGCGTGATTTCCTTCTCACCTTGTCACCCGCACCGCCGGCGACCCATCGCGCAGCACGCCGCGGCTACCCACAATCCCCTGCATTCCCGACACAAAGGGCGCGGCATGAAGTGGAAGACTGCCTACAAGGGCTACCTCATCGCTTCGTTGACGACGGTGAACGAGCACGGCCGCTACGAGGCGCGGGTCGCCATCATCGGCTCGGCTGTCGACCGGGCGCGTTCGCAGCGCTTTCTCGATCTCGAGGACTACGCCACCGAGGCCAAGGCCGACGATCGCGCGCTCGAAGCGGCGAAGGACTGGATCGATGCGCATCCGGCCCGCGAAAACCTGTACGCACCGCGCACCGGGTTCACGCCGCTGATCTGACCGCCGGTGGCCGCATCGCGCGCCGGTAGGCGCCCGGCGCCGAACCGGTCGTGCGCTTGAACGCCTTGTTGAAGGCGGCCTCGGAGTCGTAGCCGACGCTGCCGGCGATCTCGACCAGCGGGCGATCGCTGCCGCGCAGCGCCTGAGCCGCGCGGAACATGCGCCAGCGCGTCAGGTAGTCGAGCGGCGACTGGCCGACCTTCTCCTTGAAGCGCAACGCGAACGCCGAGCGCGACATGCCGGCCGCCGCCGCCAGCGCGTCGACCGTCCAGCCCGCCGCGACGTCACCATGCAACCGGTTCAGCGCGCCGCCGAGGCGACGGTCGGCAAGCGCGGCGAGCCAGCCGGTGTCGGCCTGCGGGTCTAGCGTCTCGATGTGCGCACGCACCGCCTGCATGAAGATGATGTCGGCGAGCCGGCTGACGATCAGCCCCGAGCCGAGCCGGCGCTGCGACGTCTCCATCGCCAGCAGCTGCAGCGACGCCTGCAGCAGCTGCGTGCGGCTGTGCTCCATGCGGATGTGCAGCAGCGGCGGCAGCAGTTCGAGCAGCGGCGCGGCGCCCAGCGGGTCGAACGTGAACCAGCCGCTGATCACGGTGCTCGCGACGCCGTTGCCGCCGAGCACGACATGGCCGCCTGGATTCGAGCGTACGACGTCGACGCAATTGACGGTGGCCGACTTCATGTCATCGCGCAGCGAGTACGGCAGCCCGCGCGGGATCACGAAGCAGTCGCCCGCCACCAGCGCGATCGGTTCGTGCGCGTGCGCCGGATCGTCCAGCGTCAGCCAGCAGCTGCCGCGCAGCATCAGCCCGAACCGCGTGGTGCCGTCGACGCGCCGCGTGCTCAGGCCCCACGGCGCGCCGGCTTCGAGCCGGGCGTAGAGCGCACTGTCGATGCGCATCGCGGCAAAAACTTCGTCGAGCGGATCCATCGTGCGGCAGCCAGCGCCAGAAGTTTGGATGATCAGACAAGAATCGTAGCGTCTCGATCATTGAGCGTCCAGAGACTGCGCCCTACTCTGGCGCCCAACGGCATCCGCCCGACGCACTCCAGGTGCACCGCCGCATGACCTCCGAGGTCATGGCGCGCATCCGGCCCCTCCCCCACACTGGGCTTCAGCGCCCTTCGATGCAGGACCCCACGCCATGTCGCAGACCGCACCGCTCGCGTCCGATGCCTCGCGCATCTCCCCTACCGCCGCACCACCCACGGTCGCCGAGCGCCGCCCCAACCTCGTCACGCTGCTGCTGATGCTCAGCGGCACGTTCATGGTCGTGCTCGACTTCTTCATCGTCAACGTCGCGCTCCCGGCGATCCAGCATGACCTGCGTGCGGGCAGCAGCGCACTGCAGCTGGTCGTGATCGGCTACGGCCTCGCGAACGCCGCCGCGCTGATCACGGGCGGCCGCCTCGGCGACCTGCACGGCCGGCGCCGGCTGTTCGCGATCGGCATTGCGCTGTTCACCGCCGCCTCGGCCGCGTGCGGACTTGCGCCGAATCCCGAAGCGCTGATCGCCGCGCGCATCGTCCAGGGCATCGCCGGCGCGCTGCTGCAACCGCAGGTCCTCGCGATGCTGGGCATGCTCTACAGCGGCGCCGCACGGGCCCGCGCGTTTGCCGCCTACGGCCTTGCGCTCGGACTGGGCGCTGCCAGCGGGCAGTTGATCGGCGGCGTGTTGATCGATGCCGATCTGTTCGGGTTGGGCTGGCGCAACTGCTTCCTGATCAACGTGCCGATCGGGCTGGTCGCGCTGCTGCTGACGCCGCGCGTGCTGCCGGCGCCGCACGGCCCGGCGAGCGGCAGCGCGACGGCCGCCAGCCGGCTCGACGTGCCCGGCATGCTGCTGATCGCCGCCGCGCTGACCGCCACGGTGTTCCCGCTCGCGCTGGGCCGCGAGCAAGGCTGGCCGCTGTGGAGCGTGGTCAGCCTGGTCGCCGCACTGCCGCTGCTCGCGCTGTTCTGGCGCTGGCAGCAGCGGCTCGCGGCGCGCGACGGCTCGCCGCTGGTTGCGCCGGCGCTGCTCGCGCAGGCGCCGTTCGTGCTGGGTCTGGTCGTGACGCTGGTCTTCTACTCGGGCAACGCGTCGTTCTACTTCGTGCTCGCGCTGTACCTGCAGCAAGGGCTGGGTTTGTCGCCGCTCGCATCGGGCCTCGTGTTCACGACGCTCGCCGTCGGGTTCTTCGCGACCTCGATGGCCTCGCCGTGGTTCGCGCGGCGCCTCGGCCGGCAGGCGATCTTCGCCGGCGCGCTGATGCTTGCCGCGGGCCATGCGCTGCTGTTCGCGTTGCTGGGCGAGCTCTCCGCACAGCGCGTCGTGTGGATGCTGCCGGCGCTGCTGGTCCAGGGCTGCGGCCTGGGCATGGTGATGGCGCCGCTGGTCGCCACCGTGCTCGCCGGGCTGCCGGCGCAGCATGCGGGGGTCGCGTCGGGCGTGCTGGCGACGACGCAGCAGGTCGGCAATGCGCTGGGGGTCGCGCTGATCGGGATCCTGTACTACGGCGTGCTGCGCGATGCGGGCGGTGCGCCGGCGACGCAGAACCACGCGGTCACGCCGGCGTTCGGTGCCGGACTCGCGTACCTGTTCGTGCTCGCGATCGGCGTCGCACTGCTGTATCGACGCTTCAGCCGCGCGGCTGCCGACGCAGCGCACTGACGCGCCGGCACCCCCATGAACGAAGGCCTTCCTCCACCCGATTGCGGGCAGCGCGCGCAGTCCGCATCCGCCACCATCTGGCGTACGTATCGACGAGCACGAACGATCAGGCTCATCGATCACGTGGAGGACTTCGGCATGAGAATCACGCCCGACCCCGACCCGCTGCCGACCGGACTCGGCCCTCGCATCGCGCCCGCGCGCAAGCCCGCGCCCGCCGCCCCGCACACCTGGCGCCCGCTGCCCGGCCATCGCGGCTACGAGTGCGACGGCCGCTCGGTCCGCAGGGTTGCCGATTCGCCGCGCGCCGCGTGAGGACTTCGGCGTTATCGCCGCGCGGCGAGACAGCGCGCGCGTCGTATGCGACGCGCGATCACAGCTCGCCCCTGGCGTACTTCTCTTCGAACGCGCGCCTTGCGCGGATGTAGCGGTTGGTGCATTCCATCGTCGCCGCCGCCGCACAGTGCGGCGGTACGTGATAGAAACGATTCCACGCCTGTTCCTTGCGCTCAAAGGCATCGAGCGTGGCGCGCTGGGCAGCCTCGGCCGCGCGCTGCTGTTCGGCCAGCGCGCGTACCCTCGCCTCGTCCTGACGCTGCTGCTCGAGCTGGAGCTGCGCCTGGCGCGCGAGCGCTTCGCGTTGCATCTGCTCGGCCTGGATTTGCGCCTGGCGCTGCGCCTCCTCGTTCAGGCGCAGCGTCTCTTGCGCGGCAGCCTGGGCCCGCCACTGCACGAAGGTGACGGCGATGATCCAGACCAGCCCCAGGCCAGCCAAGCCGAGCGCCACGACGGCGGCGAGCGGCATGCGCGACGGGCGCCCGGCCGGCCCGCGCGAAGCGTCTCGAGGCCATGCTTCGCGCTGCGCGTCGGGCGTATCGTCCCGGGCGATCGTGTCGCTCCATGCCTTTTTTTGATCTTCGGGATTCATCGGGCGGGCCCTCGTACGCTGCGGATTGTCGCCGACCTGCCCGTCTCGTGGACATGACCGGGGGCATGCAGCTCACGGGCGCCCTCGATGCTCCTTGGCCAGCGCCGCCAGCCCCGCCAGCACATAGCGCATCAGATCATCGAGCAACGCCGCGGGATCGGCATCGAGCGCCGGCAGGACGCGGCCGCGCAGGTGCTTGGGCAACAGCACCAGCACCGCGCACGGCAGCACCGCGAACGCAAGCGCGCGCTGCACGACCGGGTGGTCCGGCGGCAGGCCGACGATCTCGCCGACCAGCCCGAGGATCAACCTGGCTTTCGGCTGCACCGCGCGCTTGATCAGCGCCGGCGCGAGCGGCGACGGCGCGCTCAGTTCCTGGATCAGCACGCGCGCGCCCCACGGCCCCGCGGCCTGCGTGGCCAGCGCGATCAGGTGGCCGATCACGCTGCGCAGCTTGTGCGCCGCATCGGCGCTGCTGTTCGCGATCGCCTGCAGCTCGTCTAGGCTGACGATCTGCCGGTGCGCCTCGACCAGCACCGCTTCGTACAAACCGTCCTTGCCGCCGAAGTGGTAGTTCACCGCGGCCATGTTGACGCCGGCGCGCGTGCACACCTCCTTGCTGGTGGTGCGCGCGAAACCCTGCTCGGCGTAGACGCGGCCGGCGGTGTCGAGAATGTGACGGCGCGTCTCGGCGCCGTCGGCGCGCAGCGCACGCGGGGGACGGGCGCCGCGCGCGGGTGCATTCTTTCGCGAGGCAGGCGAAACGCGGGAGGCCATGACGTTGCAATGTACTTCAAATTTGGTTTTGAACTTTGCATAACTTCCGCTACGATGGTTTTTGACGGT
>DATEFR010000166.1:0-3650 GCA_035280545.1 Burkholderiaceae bacterium
ACGGCGAATGCCGCGCCGAGCCGCACCGCCACGCCGCCCCGCCGGTCGCGCCACAGCAGCGCCGCCATCAGCATCAGCAGCAGTGCGGTGCCGCCGCGCAGCAGCAGGTTCAGCTCGGTGCTGGCCACGGCGCCGGGTTCCACGCGCGGCCTACCTTCGCGGGTGCGCCGTCGAGCCGGGCCTTCAGTGCTGGGCCGGCTGCAGTGCGGCCGACGCGTTCAGCAACTTGTCGGTGTACGCGATCGCGATCGCCGAGGCCAGGAACGTGAGGTGGATCAAGGTCTGCCACATCATCATCTGCTCCTTCAGGTTGCCCGCGTTGATGAAGGTCTTCAGCAGATGGATCGAGCTGATGCCGATGATCGCGGTCGCGAGCTTGACCTTCAGCACCGACGCGTTGACGTGGCTCAGCCACTCCGGCTCGTCCGGATGGCCTTCGAGGTTCATGCGGCTGACGAAGGTCTCGTAGCCGCCGACGATCACCATGATCAGCAGGTTGGAGATCATCACGACATCGATCAGCGCCAGCACCGCGAGCATGATCACCGTTTCGGTCAGCTTCGGCGTCTCGCCCGGCTGGAACGAGTAGCCCATGCCCTTGACGAGGGCGTCGAGCGCCGCGTCGCTGCCGAATGCCGCCTGGACCAGGTGAAGCAGCTCGACCAGGAAGTGGAACACGTACACGCCCTGCGCGACGATCAGCCCCAGGTACAGCGGCAGCTGCAGCCAGCGGCTCATGAAGATCATGTTGGGCAGCGGGCGCAGCGATGAGGTCTTGGCGGGGTCGTGCGGATCGGGCGGGAAGGCCATGTCGGTGCGGCGAGGTGACGGTTCGGACGCGGGCGATTGTAGGGACGACCCATGACACGACGTACCCGACCGCGGAGGTAGAGTAAGGCCATCGTAAGAGCGCGTGCCTATGGTTCGCCCAGCCCGAGCCTACAAGCCCCTGGAGACAGCGATGAGTTCTGCACCTTCTTCCGCCTCGACCACGAGCGAACACGGACACGCGGTCTACCCGCCGCCGGCCGACGCAGTGAAGCGCGCCCATGTGTCGGGCATGGCGGCCTACGAAAAGCTGGTCGCGCAGGCCGAGGCCGACTTCGAGGGCTACTGGGCCGACCATGCGCGCGAGCTGCTGAGCTGGAAGAAGCCGTTCTCGAAGACGCTGAACGACTCGAACCCGCCGTTCTTCAAGTGGTTCGAGGACGGCACGCTGAACGCGTCGTACAACTGCCTGGACCGCCAGATCGACGCCGGCCTGGGCCACAAGACCGCGATCATCTTCGAGGCCGACGACGGCAAGGTCACGCGCATCACCTACGCCGAGCTGCTCGAGAAGACCTGCCGCATCGCCAACGCGCTCCGCGCGCGCGGCGTGAAGAAGGGCGACCGGGTCGTCATCTACCTCGGCATGTCGATCGAGGGCGTCGCGGCGATGCAGGCCTGCGCGCGCATAGGCGCGACCCACTCGGTCGTGTTCGGCGGCTTCTCGGCGCAATCGCTGCGCGACCGCATCGCCGACACCGGCGCCGTGCTCGTGGTCACCGCCGACGAGCAGCTGCGCGGCGGCAAGCAGCTGCCGCTCAAGACCATCGTCGACGAGGCGATCGCGCTGGGCGGCTGCGAATCGGTGCGCGACGTGATCGTCTACAAGCGCACCGGCGGCAACATCCCGTGGAACGCGAGCCGCGACCGCTGGCTGCACGACGAGATCGCGAACCAGCCGACGAGCTGCGACCCCGAATGGGTCGAGGCCGAGCACCCGCTGTTCCTGCTCTACACCTCGGGTTCGACCGGCAAGCCCAAGGGCGTGCAGCACTCGACCGGCGGCTACCTGCTGCACGCGGCGCTGACGACGAAGTGGACCTTCGACCTGAACCCCGACGACATCTTCTGGTGTACCGCCGACATCGGCTGGGTCACCGGCCACACCTACATCGCGTACGGCCCGCTCGCGCTGGGCGGCACCGAGATCGTGTTCGAGAGCATCCCGACGTACCCCGACGCCGGCCGCTTCTGGAAGATGATCCAGGACCACAAGGTGACGATCTTCTACACGGCGCCGACCGCGATCCGCTCGCTGATCAAGGCCGCGGAGACGAACGCCGCGGTGCACCCGCGCAACTACGACCTGAAGAGCCTGCGCATCCTCGGCACGGTCGGCGAACCGATCAACCCGGCGGCGTGGGAGTGGTACCACCGCGAGGTCGGCGGCGGGCGTTGCCCGATCGTCGACACCTTCTGGCAGACCGAGACCGGCGGCCACATGATCACGCCGCTGCCCGGCGCGACGCCGCTGGTGCCGGGTTCATGCACCTTGCCGTTCCCGGGCATCGATGCGGCGATCGTCGACGAGGCCGGGCACGACGTGCCGAACGGCACCGCCGGCATCCTGGTCGTCAAGAAGCCGTGGCCCAGCATGATCCGCACGATCTGGGGCGACCCCGAGCGCTTCAAGAAGAGCTACTACCCCGAGGACTTCAAAGGCAAGTACTACCTCGCCGGCGACGGCGCGATCCGCGACGCGAAGACCGGCTATTTCACGATCACCGGCCGCATCGACGATGTGCTGAACGTCAGTGGACACCGCATGGGCACGATGGAGATCGAGTCGGCGCTGGTGGCGAACACCGCGCTGGTCGCCGAGGCCGCGGTCGTCGGCCGGCCCGACGACACGACCGGCGAAGCGATCGTCGCGTTCGTCGTGCTCAAGCGCTCGCGCCCGACCGGCGACGAAGCGAAAGCGATCGCGAAGGAACTGCGCGACTGGGTCGGCAAGGAGATCGGCCCGATCGCCAAACCCAAGGACATCCGCTTCGGCGACAACCTGCCCAAGACGCGCAGCGGCAAGATCATGCGGCGCCTGCTGCGCTCGGTCGCCAAGGGCGAGGCGATCACGCAGGATGTGTCGACGCTCGAGAATCCCGCGATCCTCGAGCAGTTGTCGCAGAACAACTAGATCGCGTGCGCGGTGCTCGCGCGGCCGGCGAGCATCAGGCGCTGAATCCACAGCGCCGATTCGGAGGTCACCGCTTCGACATGGCGCGGCGGCTGATGGCGCAGGCCGATCGCGACCCGGCCGGTCCACCAGACAGTGCGCCCGGTGCCGGGGATCACGAATTCGCCGACATGGCCCGGCGGGATGTCCACCGGCGGTGCCGACGAGACGTGGGCGATGCACGGCGAGTGGCTGACGGTGCTGGTTTGCGAGACAAGCATGTGCTGCTCCCGAAGTGACGCTGTCATCTTCTCGACAAGCGCACAGCGCGGCACCACCGCAATAAGGGAGTGCGCAACAGTCATTCATGGGGGGTCCGCACCCCTCGAAACTGCGCGCGCCTTTTCAGGCGCCGGCCGCGTTCGGGTCGCGCCAGGCGCGCTCGAACGGCAGCCGCCAGGCGTGTGGCGCGATCAGCTGGTGGATGGACTTCGGCCCCCACGAGCCGACCGGATAGAGACGCACAGGCGGCGGCGCATCGAGCAGGTGGGTCGAGACCTGCCACAGGCGCTCGATGCCCTCCGCGGTCGTGAACAGCGTGCGGTCGCCGCGCATCGCATCGAGGATCAGGCGTTCGTAGGCTTCGAGCACATCGCCGATCAGCCCGGTGTCGTGCATCGCGAACTGCAGGCTGAGCTTGTCCAGCCGC
>DATEFR010000167.1:0-3658 GCA_035280545.1 Burkholderiaceae bacterium
TGCTCGATCGAGCGCGCGAGCGACGGGTTCGACTCCAGCCGGCGCTTCTCGCCGGTGATCAGCGCCAGCGCGTCGTCGGTGCGCTGCCATTCGGCCTTGATCAGCGTGAAGATGCGCCGCCCCAGCACCTTGTCCTCGACCAGCTCGACATAACGCGCGGCGATCGCGAGGTCGCTCTTCGCGATCACCATGTCGAGGTTGGACAGCAGCGTGCGGAAGAACGGCCACTGCTTGTGCATCTTCTGCAGCAGCGCGAGCCGTTCGGCGCGCTGCTTGGCCTCCTTGCCGAGATAACTCTCGATCGCCGAGCCGAAACCGCACCAGCCCGGCAGCGCGACGCGACACTGGCCCCAGCTGAACGACCAGGGGATCGCGCGCAGGTCCTCGATCGCCCGCGTGGCCTTGCGCGAGGCCGGACGCGAGCCGATGTTGAGCTCGGCGATTCCGCGGATCGGCGTCGCGCTGAAGAAGTAGTCGGTGAAGCCGGGTGTTTCGTAGACCAGCTTGCGATAGGCCTTGAAGCTGGCGTCGCTGATGGCTGAGGCTGCGTCGAGGAACGCCTTGGGGGCGCTCTTCGTCGGGTTCAGCAGCGTCGCCTCGAGCGTCGCGGCGACCAGCGTCTCGAGGTTGCGACGGCCGATCTCCGGGTGCGCGTATTTCGACGCGATCACTTCCCCCTGTTCGGTCAGGCGGATCTGGCCGTTCACGGTGCCCGGGGGCTGCGCCAGGATCGCCTGGTAGCTCGGGCCGCCGCCGCGGCCCACCGTGCCGCCGCGGCCGTGGAACAGCCGCAACGTGATGCCGTGCTCGCGCCCGAGCTCGGCGAACAGCGCGACCAGCTCGATCTCGGCGCGGTACAGCTCCCAGTTGCTCGTGAAGCTGCCGCCATCCTTGTTGCTGTCGCTGTAGCCCAGCATGATGTCCTGCTCGCAGGCCGCGCCGCCGACGCCGCTGCGCTTCATCAGCGCGGCGATGCCCGGGATCGCGTAGACCTCGCGCATGATGGGCGCCGCGTTGCGCAAGTCGCCGATGGTCTCGAACAGCGGCGAGACGATCAGGTCGGTGCGCGCGGCCGTGGCGTCGTCGTCGGATGCGCTCAGCGTGCCGCGCAGCAGCCCGGTCTCCTTCAGCAGCAGCATCACCTCGAGCAGGTCGCTGGCGTCCTCGGTGTGCGAGATGATGTAGTGGCGGATCGCCGCGCGGCCGTAGCGCTGCAGCATCTCGAGCGCGGTCTCGAAGATCGCGAGCTCGCCGCTCGTGTGCTCGCTGTAGCGCGCGGCGCGCACGCGCAGCGGGCGGGCATCGTCGAGCAGCTTCAGCAGGACCTCGCGCCGCGCCGTCTCGCTCAGCGCGCTGTAGTCGGCCTCGATGCGCGCGACCTTCAGCAGCTCGGCGATCACGGCCTCGTGCTTGTCCGAGCTCTGGCGCAGGTCGACGGTCGCGAGGTGGAAGCCGAACACCTGCACCGCGCGGATCAGCGGCTTCAGGCGCGGTGCGGCCAGCGCATGGGCGTGATGCGCGGCGAGCGACGCCTCGATGATGCGCAGGTCGTGCAGGAACTCCTCCGGCGCGGCATAGGCGTTCTGCGGCGCGACCGCATGGCGCAGCGCCTCGGTGCCGGTGTACGCCTCCAGCGTCGCGGCCAGGCGCGCGTACATGCCGATCAGGGCGCGGCGGTAGGGCTCGTCGGCGCGGTGCGCGCTGTGGTCCGGCGATGCGCTCGCAAGCGCCTTCATCGCGTCGGTCACCGGCGCGAGCGTCGCCGAGATCGAGAGCTCGGCGCCGAGCTCGTGCACCTCGGTCAGGTAGAAACGCAGCACGGTTTCGCTCTGCCGCGCGAGCGCCATGCGCAGCGTGGCGGCGGTGACGAAGGGGTTGCCGTCGCGATCGCCGCCGATCCAGTTGCCCATGCGGAAGAACGGCGCGACCTCGTGGCCCGGCAGCAGCGCCTCGACTTCCTGGTACAGCTTGGGAAGCTGGCGCAGGAATGTCGCGTGGTAGTAGGACAGCGCGTTCTCGATCTCGTCGGCGACGCTCAGCTTGGTCGTGCGCAGCATCCGGGTCTGCCACAGCTGCGTGACGCGGGCGCGGATCAGCGCCTCGTTCTGCGCCTTGTCGCGCTCGGTCGGCAGCGTGTCGCGCTGGCCCACCAGTTCGGCGATCGCGCGTTCGGCGTCGAGGATGCTCTTGCGCTGCACCTCGGTCGGGTGCGCGGTCAGCACCGGCGAGATGTACGCATGCGCCAGCGTCCGGGCGATCTCGTCGGCGCGGATGTCGGCGCGGGCCAGGCGCTCGAAGGTCATCGCGAGCGAGCCTTCCTGCAAATGGCCCTGGCGCTCGTGGTGGTCGCGCCGGCGCACGTGGTGGCGGTCCTCGGCGATGTTCGCGAGATGCGAGAAGTAGCTGAACGCGCGGATCACGCTGACCGTCTGGTCGCCGGTCAGGTTCTTCAGCAGCCGGTCGAGCGCGCGGCCGGCTTCGCGGTCGCGCTTCAGCCGGTACGCGACCGACAGCTTGCGGATGCGTTCGACCAGGTCGAACGCGGCCTGGCCCTCCTGCTCGCGGATCACGTCGCCGAGGATGCGGCCGAGCAGCCGGATGTCGTCGACCAGCGGCTTGTTCTTCGCGGCGGCATCGTCGGCCACGGTGCGGCGTACCGCGGTCTTCGGGCGGGAGGCGAGAACGGCGGCGGCACGCGGCATGACAGACCTCGAGCGTGGATGTAATTTAGTTACGAGCGCGATGTTATCAGTGGCGCTCACCGCGGGACGTTGACCGAGATCATGCAAGAGACGCGCCTGCTAGCATCGTTGCATGCCCGATCCCGTGATCATCGCGACCCGCGAGAGCCGCCTCGCCCTGTGGCAGGCCGAGCATGTGCGCGACCTGCTGGCCGCGCGCTTCGGCTTGAACGTCAGCCTGCTCGGCATGACGACGCGCGGCGATCAGATCCTCGATCGCACGCTCGCGAAGGTCGGCGGCAAGGGCCTGTTCGTCAAGGAGCTCGAGAACGCGCTCGAGGACGGCCGCGCGCACATCGCGGTGCATTCGCTGAAGGACGTGCCGATGGACCTGCCGGCGGGCTTCGAGCTCGCCGCGGTGCTCGAGCGCGAGGACCCGCGCGACGCGTTCGTCTCGAACCGCCATGCGACGCTGCAGGCATTGCCGCGCGGCGCGAAGGTCGGCACCTCGAGCCTGCGCCGCGTCGTGCAGCTCGCCGCGCTGCGGCCCGATCTGGACATCCAGCCGCTGCGCGGCAATCTCGACACGCGGCTGCGCAAGCTCGACGAGGGCGGATTCGACGCCATCGTGCTCGCGGCCGCCGGCTTGAAGCGGCTGGGCCTCGAAGCCCGCATACGCGCGCGGTTCGAGCCGGCCCAGATGCTGCCGTGCGCCGGTCAGGGCGCGCTGGGCGTCGAGACGCGCTCGGATGCCCATGCGTTGCGCGGGCAACTGGCGATGCTGACGCACCGGCCGACGCTGCTCGCGGTCGAGGCCGAACGTGCGGTGTCGCGCGCGCTGGGCGGGAGTTGCAGCATGCCGCTGGCCGCCCATGCGCGCTGGCCGGATGTAGCCGCGGCCGGGTCCACCACGCTGCAGCTCGAAGCCGCGCTGGGCCATGGCGCATCGCCGCTCGCGCCGCTGCTGCGCGCGAGCG
>DATEFR010000168.1:0-5470 GCA_035280545.1 Burkholderiaceae bacterium
TGCAGTCTTCACGCGGCCAGTGTATCGCAATTGCGCCACACGGACCGGGCCATCCTCGTCGCGCGTCGAGGGCAAGCGGGCTGCCCAGACGCACCACATACACTCCTGTGCGACGCATGAAGACACAGGCAATACGATGACCCAGACACCCTTCGCATCCGTGCCGGAACTCGTGGCCGAGGTGGCGGCGGGCCGCATGGTCGTTCTGGTCGACGACGAGAATCGCGAGAACGAGGGGGACGTCATCCTCGCCGCGGATCACGTCAGCCCGGACGCCATCAACTTCATGGCCATGCATTGCCGCGGCCTGATCTGCCTGACGCTGACCCCGGATCGGTGCGATCGCCTGCTGTTGGCACCGATGGTCGCGCGCAACGGCACCAAGCACGGTACGGCCTTCACCGTCTCGATCGAAGCGGCGACAGGCATCGACACGGGAATCTCCGCGGCGGACCGCGCACGCACGGTCCAGGTGGCCGTGGCCGCGGACGCGACGCCGGCGTCGCTGGTGCAGCCGGGGCACGTGTTCCCGCTTCGGGCCGCCGAGGGCGGCGTGCTGATGCGCGCGGGCCATACGGAGGCGGGCTGCGACCTTGCCCGCCTCGCAGGCCTCCAGCCCGCCGCGGTGATCTGCGAGGTGATGAACGACGACGGCACGATGGCCCGTCTGCCGGACCTGATCGCGTTTGCCCAGCGACACGGCATCAAGCTCGGCACGATCGCCGACCTGATCCGCCACCGCAGCCGCCACGAGCACATCATCGAACGAGCCGGACAACGGCCCCTGACGACGCCGTACGGTCGCTTCGAGGCACGCACCTACACCGACCGTTTCGGCGGCGTGCACCTCGTCCTCATGGCGGGTGAATGGTCCGAGTCCGACATCGTGCCGGTCCGGGTGCACGAGCCGCTCTCGGTCCTCGACCTGCTCGACACGGAGTCCGGCAAACACTCCTGGCCGCTGCCGCTGGCCCTGCGCGCGATCCAGCAGGAGGGGCGCGGCGTCGCATTGCTGCTCAACGCCGCGGAGTCGTCCGCCGACCTGCTCGCCAATCTGGTGTCGCCGCACCTGGAACGCCGCCGCGAGCCCGCCTCGCCGGAGGTCGACCTGCGCACCTACGGCGTCGGCGCACAGATCCTGCGCGACCTCGGCATTGCACGCATGAAGGTGCTCGGCAATCCGCGCCGCTTCCCGAGCATGGGCGGCTACGGTCTCCAGGCGGAGGCCTTCGTGCCGCCGCAGTCGGTGTCATGACAGCTCCGGTAGTGCGCCGCTAGGCCGACGGCGCCAGGGCCGCCTCCAACGGCTGCAAGCCGGCGATGACCGGCTCCAGTTCGGTGCCGACACGCTGCGCCAGCGTGTCGATTTCCGCGTCGGCGGCCCCATCCACGCAGGCGCGCTCGAGCGCCTGCGCCGCCTGCCGGACCGCATGCATCCCGAGCGTGCCGGCCGCACTCTTGAGATCGTGCGCCAGCCGCATCGCCGCATCGGCGTCTCCGGCAGCGCGAACCATCCTGAAGCGAGCCAGGAAGTCGGCGTCGCGGTCGCGGAACATGCGCAACAGGCGGCGGTACAAGGCCTCGTCGCCCATCACGCCGGCCAGCCCGGCCCGCACGTCGATGCTCGGCAGGTCGCCGAGATCGCCGGTCTGCCGCGCGGCACCGATGCCGCCGGACGCTTCGCCCGCTGCGGCGGAAGGAGGACGAACCCAGCGTGCCAGCGTCGCGAACACGTCGTCGATCTTGATCGGCTTGGCGATGTGGTCGTTCATGCCCGCGGCCAGCGCCTTGTCGCGATCGCCGACCATCGCGTTGGCCGTCATCGCGATGACCGGCAGGTCGCGCCATTGCGGTTGCTCGCGCAGCGCGCGGGTCGCGGCGTAGCCGTCCATGACGGGCATCTGGCAGTCCATCAGCACGCCGTCGAAGCGCTGTCCGGCCAGCATGTCGAGCGCCTGCTGCCCGTCGGGGGCGCCGCTGACGACGATACCGGCACGGCTCAGTACGTCCAGCGCGAGCTCCTGGTTGAAGGCGTTGTCCTCGACCAGCAGGATGCGCGCGCCGCTCAGCCTGACCCGGTGCCCGAGCATCGACTCCTCGCGCTGCGCGCTGCGCGTCGACGGGCGCACCGCCAGGCCCAGCGCGGCAACGCAGGCGTCGAACAGCGTCGAAGGCGTGACCGGCTTGGTCAGCAGCGCGCCGACCGCGACGCCCTGCTCATCCAGGCGATGCTGGACTTCGCCGCGGCTGAAGGCCGTCAACATCAGCACCGGGGGCGTCGGATGGCGCGGGCGCTCGCGCTGCGACAGCACGCGTGTGCACTCCACGCCGTCCATGCCGGGCATCTTCCAGTCGATCAGCAGCAGGTCGTAGGGTTCGTCGCGCGCATCGGCAAGGGCCACCTGGCGCACGGCGTCCAGGCCGTTCGACGCGGTGTCGACCTTCAGCCCGAGCGCGCTGGTCATCTCGGCAAGGACCTCGCGGGCACAGCTGTTGTCGTCGACGATCAAGGCCCGGGTTCCGAGCAACGCGCCCTCGCGCAGCAATGTTCGCCGCGGCACGGCACGTTCGGGCTGCAGGCCGAAGTGCACTGTGAAGTGAAAGCGGCTGCCGCGGTCGGGCGTGCTGTCGACCTCCAGTTCGCCGCCCATCAGCCGCACCAGGTGGCGGCTGATCGCCAGCCCCAGGCCGGTCCCGCCGTAGCGCCGGCTGGTCGAGGCGTCGGCCTGCGAGAACGGCTTGAACAAGCGCTGCTGCTGCTCGGCGCTCATGCCGATGCCGGTGTCGCGCACCTCGAAGCGCAAGGTCGCCGACTCGGCGCGGCGCTCGACGACCTCGACCGCCACGACCACCTCGCCGCGCTCGGTGAACTTGACGGCGTTGTTGCCCAGGTTGAGCAGCACCTGGCCGAGCCGCGACGGGTCGCCCACCAGCGCCGTGGGCAGTTCCGGCGGCTCGACGAACAGGAGCTCCAGGCCCCTCTCCTCGGCTTTCAGGCCGACCAGGCTGGCGAGGTTGTCCATCACGTCGACGAGGCTGAACGGGATGGACTCCATGTCGAGCTTGCCGGCTTCGATCTTCGAGAAGTCGAGGATGTCGTTGATGATGCCCAGCAGCGACTCGGCCGACGCGTGCACCTTCTGGATGTAGTTCTGCTGCTGCGGGTTCAGCCCGCTTTGCAGCGCCAGGTAGGACATGCCGAGGATCGCGTTCATCGGCGTGCGGATCTCGTGGCTCATGTTGGCGAGGAACTCGCTCTTGGCGGTGCTGGCCGCCTCGGCCTCGCGCCGCGCCTGCCGGTCGGTCTCGGCCTGCTTGCGCTCGCTGAGGTCGACGATGAAGGCCACGCCCTCCTCCTTCGAGTCGCTCAGCAGCGCCCCGCCGATCAGCACCGGCACGAGGCTGCCGTCCTTGCGGATGTAGTGCTTCTCGTAGGACTGGCAGCGGCCCGTGCTCCGCAGTTGCCGGATCGCCTCCTGGTCGGCGGGCGCCTCGTGCGGCGGCGTGAGCCTCGACCAGTCCACGCGCCCCGCGTTCAGGTCTTCGCGTTCGTAGCCGATGATCTCCAGGAACGCGTCGTTCGCCTCGACGACGGCGCCCGACACGTCCCAGAAGAACACGCCGATCATGCTGGACTCGACCACCCGGCGCAGCCGCACCTCGCTCGCGCGCAGCGCCTCCTGCGCCTCGCGCTGCTCGCGGGTGCGCTGCTCGATACGCTCGCCCATCGCGTTGATGCCGCGCTGCAGCGCACCGACCTCATCGTCGGGCGAGGTGTGCACGACGCGCGCGGACATGTCGCCCTGCTCGATCCGCTTCACGCAGTCCAGCGCGGCGCCGATGCGCCGCATCAGCCAGCGGCCGAAGAGGCTGACGGCGATACCGCTCAGGCACAACGCGACGAAGGTGATGGCGCCGATCGCGCGCGTGAAATCGAACAGCGGCGCATAGATCTCCTTGCGCGACACCGCCACGCCCACCAGCCAATCGATCGGCTCCATCGTGTGGAACACCGCCATGCGCGGATCGCCGTTGAAGTCGTACTCCAGCAGGCCTGTCTTGCGTCGCAGCATCTCTTCGACGAAGGGGTAGGTCACGCGCGCGCCCGTCGTGCCGTTCGGGTGGTAGACGATCCGGTTGTCGTTGCGTTCGACGACGAAGAGGGTCGCCGACGCGAACCCTTCCTTGCCGCGCAGCTGCCGCAGCTGCTGCTCGGCCTCCTTGCCGGCAGCCACCACGCCGGAGCGGCCGAGCTGCTGCCGGATCGACTGCGTGGCGCCGTTCAACTCCAGCTGCATCAGCCGTTCGCGCGACTGTCGCAGGTCTGCCTGCAGGAAGAACACCGCAGCCCCGAGCACCGCAGCGGTCATCACCAGGATGGTGACCAGCGAGAGCAGGTTGAGCCGCGTCGAGATCTTCACACCCACTCGCTCCTCAGGGTCCGGGACGCGATCAGAACTTGAACTGGTCCACGTTGTCCTTGGTGAACACCATCACCGGCAGCGCCACCTGCATGTTGATCGCGTCCTTGCGCGGCGTGAAGTTTCCGAGCTTGCCGGCCTTGAACGGCTGCCCCGCCTTGAGCCGGCCGGCCAGCAGCTCGCGCGCGCTGTAGACGGTGAGGTAGCCGTGGTCCGGCGCATTCCAGAGCAACACGGTCTTGACGGTGCCGTCCTTCAGGAACTCGCGCATCAGGTTCGGCGTGGAGTTGCCGACCACGGCCACCTTGCCGGCCATGCCCGCATCGCGAACCGCGCGCGCGACGCCCGGGTGGTTGGGTGCCCCCAGCGCGACGATGCCCTTCAGGCCGGGCATCGACTTCAGGTAGTCGTCCGCGATCCGGTAGGCCTCTTCCGTGCTTTCGCCGGCAGGCCGGATGTCGACGATGCGCAGGCCCGGATACTTGGCATAGATGGTGCGTTTCATCGCGCCGATCCAGCTGGTCTGGTTCGGCGCCGTGAAGCTCGTCGTGACGATGGCGATATCGCCCTTGGCCCCGATCTCGCGGCTCATCGCCTCGACGAGCTGGGCGCCGAACTCCTCGAAGTCCACCAGGTTGACGAAGAACTCGCGCTGGTTGCTGTCGCCGTCCCAGCTCATCACGTGGATGCCGGCCTTCTGCGCCTTCGCGAGCACCGGCGCGATGGCCAGCGGATCGTTGGCCGCCACCGCGATCAGGTCGGGCTTGCCGGGAATGAGCCGCTCGATCATGTCGATCTGTTTCTCGACCTGGTCCTGCGTCGGACCGGTCCAGGTGACGGACACGTCGGGCAGCTCCTTCGCCGCGGCATCGATGCCCGTCTTGACGGCGTCGTAGTAGGCGATGCCCACCAGCTTGGGCATGACCACGATGCGGTACCTGGGGCTGGGCTGCGGCTGAGCCGTCGACAGCGTCGCTTCCAGCAGCAGGACTGCGCCGGTAAGGAATGCGCGGAGCAACTTGACCATGTGCGCTCCCGGTGACCGGCAA
>DATEFR010000169.1:0-7794 GCA_035280545.1 Burkholderiaceae bacterium
GCGCCGCTGCTGTTCCTGATGCATGCGCGCTACCACGTCGACACCATCGCCGGCTGGCTCGCGTCGTTCGGCACGCCCGAGCAGATCAAGAGCGCGCTGGCCGCAGGCTTCGTCGCGATCGCGCTGCTGGGCGCGGCCGTGCTGCTGGTGCTTGCGCTGCAGCCGTGGAGCGCGCTGGGCAGCGGGTCGACGGGGCGTCGCGAAACCGACGCGACCGCGCCCGGATCCGCCGCGGCCTGAGAGGTGCGCGCGAGGGACACGGGCGCCGCGCGATCGCCGTCGCGCAGGCTCGGCCTTGTCCTACAGCCCGGCTCGAACACGGGCGCGCGATGCCGGTCGAACAAGCTCCGATAGATGAACAAGGAGCTCGTATGACGACCACCACGCGCCGCACCACGCTCATCGGCACCGCCGCTGTCCTGGCCGCCACGCTTAGCGCCTGTGGGCACAGGACAGAGATCGTGCGTGAACAGCCGATCGTCACGCCGCAACCGATCGCCGCACAACCGGTGGCCACGCCGCAAACGACGGTCGTGATCCAGCAGCCGCCGGCCCCGCAGGAAACCCAGCCGCCGGCGCCGGCCGTGACCGGATACACCTGGATCCAGGGCCACTACATCTGGCGCGACGGCCAATGGCAATGGGAACGCGGCCAATGGCGCGCCGGCACGATACGCCCGATGCCGCCGCTGCAGCAGGAAGCGACCCCGATGGCGCCACCGGACGCCTCGTCGCGCTGGGTGCAGGGTTACTGGTCGCTCGAAGGCGACAGCTGGGTCTGGGTGAAGGGGCACTGGCAGTAGACCGCCAGGCTTGCTTCTTTACCTTCGTTCACGCGGCGGCCGCGTCAACACGCCGCGCCGGCTTGGCGTTGTCTGCGCATCGGGCGAATGTTTCGCCCGACGCCCGACACACCATCCCGGAGACCCTTCCATGCTGACGATGAACCGCACCCTGATCGCCGCCGCCATCTCGCTGATGGCCTGCGCCGGCGCTTATGCGCAGACCACCGCCGCGACCACGACGCAGCGCGACGTGAACCAGCAGACCCGCATCGAGAACGGCCTGAAGGACGGCTCGCTGAGCGTGAAGGAAGCCGGCAAGCTCGAGAAGGAAGAGGCCCGCGTCGACCGGCTGCAGGCGAAGGACCTGAAGGACGGCAAGCTCACGAATGCCGAGCGCACGCAGCTGAACGCGGCGCAGAACAAGGTCAGCCGCGACATCGCCGCCGACCGCCACAACGACGTGACCGGCAACCCGAACTCGCGCTCGTCGCAGCGCATGCAGGCCGACGTCGCGCGCAACGTGAGCCAGGAGAAGCGCATCGAAAGCGGCATTCAGAACGGCTCGCTGACCGATCGCGAAGCCGCGAAGCTGGAGCGCGGCCAGGCCCACGTCGATCGCAAGGAAGCCGCGGTCGCGCGCAACGGCCACGTCGGCAAGGCCGAACAGGCCTCCGTCCAGCGCAGCGAGAACCGCCAGAGCCGGCGCATCCACCGCGAGAAGACCGACGCGCAGACGCGCGGCTGATTCGCAGCCGCTGCGCGGCCCGCGAATCAACGGCTCAGCTCGTCGAACAGGTCGGACCGCGGCGTGTCGGCCTGGCCCAGCTCATCGAACAGGTCCGGCCTCGGCTTGGCTTGCGGGGTCGTCGGCTGCTCCGCGGTGCCCGGGCTGGGCCAGCGCTCCTCGAGGTGGCGCGCGACCCAGTCCTTGCAGCCCAGGCCGACCGCCAGCGCCACCGCGAACACCAGCCCGCCGAGCACGATCAGGAAGCTGTCGCGCACGATGGGCCCGCCGATGTTGACCTGGTCCAGCGCGATCAGCACGACGACGGCGAGGATGGTGTAGCGCGCGAGCCGCCCCAGCAGCTCGCCTTCGGGCAGCCCGATGTTGCGCGTGTACGTGATGACCGCGGTGCCGATGAAGCGCGCGAAGTAGCTGCCGAACGCCAGCACGATCAGCGCGACGAACACGTTCGGCACGAACAGCACCACCCGGTGCAGCAGGTCGGTGATGTAGGTCAGCCCGAGGCCGTTGCAGGCGACGATCAGCGCCGCCAGGATCACGAGCCAGTACACGAGCAGCCCGAAGATGCCGCTGGTGTCGCCCTGCAGGCCGCCCTGGCGCAGGAAGCCGTCCATGCCGGAGCGCTCGGTCAGCACATGGAAGTTGATCGTGCGCAGCGCTTTGACCACGGTGAAGCGCGCCAGCTTCGCGATCAGCCAGCCGCCGACCAGCACGACCAGCGCGAGCACCAGCCGCGGCAGGAACGCACCCACCTCCGACAGGAGCGCGCGCACCGGCTCGAAGAACATGTCGACGCTTTGCATGCCCGGACTCCTCGATACGTTCAGCTCGCGGCGCCGTCGCCGAGCAGCGTCCTGATGCCCTGCAGCGGCACGCTGACCCAGTCGGGCCGGTTGCCGAGCTCATAGCGCAACTCGTAGAGCGCCTTCTCGAGCTCGAACAGACCCAGCAGGCCGACGCCGCGGCTTTCCGCCGAGGGGCCGATCACGACATCCAGCGGCGTGCCCTGCACCGCGCGCCGGTAGCCGGCCAGGAAGGCGCTGCGCGCCTGCGCTTCCCAGGCCTGCGCGTGCGGGTTCAGGCGATCGAGCTCGTCGCTGTTGTGCGCGACGCGCCGCAGCGCACTCCAGCGCGCATAGTCGAACGAGCGCAGCATGCCGGCCACGTCGCGCAGCGCCGAGCCCTTCGCGCGACGCTCCTCGAAGGTGCGCGCCGGCTCGCCTTCGAAATCGATGATCACGAAATCGTTGCGCGTGACCAGCACCTGGCCGAGGTGGTAGTCGCCGTGGTGGCGGATCTTCACGCCGCCCTCGCCCACGTCGGCCAGCGCCTCGAGGCGCGCGAGCACGCGGTTCTGCTGCTGCAGCAGTGCCTGGGCCTCGTCGCGCGATGCGTCCGCGATCTGGTCGACCCGCGACTGCAGCAGCGCGAAGCTCGCACGCGCCTCGGCCAGTGCGCGCTGGCGCAGTGCGCCGAGGTCCTCGGAACCCAGCGGCTCGGGGTCGAACGCGGCGTCGCCGGTCGCCCGTGCGAGCGCGACGTGCAGCTCGGCCGTGCGCGTCCCCAAGGTCTGCATCAGCGCGAGATAGGCGCCGTGCACGTCGGGCGGCACCGTCTCGGCCGCGGTGCGCAGCGGCTCGAGGAAACGCTGCAGATAGTCCAGCGTGTACGACCAGCCGTCGCCCTGGTTCGCGACGTACGCCTGCACCAGCGCAAGCGTCACCACCACGCCGTTGGCGGCGGTGTACTCGAGCGCGCCGGCGATCGGCACGCAATGCGGATAGCGGACCACGTCGGTCAGATGGCGGCCGACCTCGAGCTCCGGATTGACGCCGGCCCGCAGCCGCCGATAACCCTTGAGGAACAGCTTCTCGCCCAGCATCACGATGGTGTTGCTGCTCTGCGCGAGCGGCCGCGCGACCGGCAGCGCGACGACCTCGGCCTCCGCGCCGGCCACGTCGGGATAGGCCGCGGTGGGCCTGAAATGGAACTGGCCGGTCGCGCCGGGCAACTCGAGGCTCGCGCCTATCGCCAGCACGATCGCGCGGCAATAAGCCTCGTCGGCAAACGCATCGCCCATCACGCCGACATTCGCCTGCTGGCGAACGCGCGCCAGCGCCGCCGGCGTCAGGTTCCGCAGGCGCTCTTCGTCCTGGTCTTCCCAGGCCAGCGCGAGCGGCACGAAATAGCCCGAACGCTCGCTCGGGCCTTCGACGTCGATCAGCGGCATCAGCCAGCTGCGATCGCCCTGCTCCCACTGCAGATGGTCGGCCAGGCGGGCCCGCGTGATCGCCGTGCCCTTGGTCGCGTACCAGCGCTGCACCTCGAGATAACGCGGCAGCGCCTCGGTCTCGAACTGCAGCCTCAGGCGCTCGGCCATGCCGATGCGCCACGGCATCACGCGCTCGCGGAACAGGCTGGCCCAGCCGTCGAACAGCACCAGCACCGGTTGATCCTCGAGCGCGGTGTGCTCCTCGTGCCAGCGCGGCGGCTCGGCATCGACCGTCAGGCGGAACCAGTAGAAGCCGTAGCCCGGCAAGGTCAGCAGATACGGCAGCTCGCCGATCGGCGGGAACGCCGTGCGGCCCAGCAGCTCCACCGGCACGCGGCCCTTGAAGCGCGCGAGGTCGAGCTCGACCGGCTGCGCCGAGCGGCTCAGGTTGCAGACGCACAGGATGCTGTCGTCGCCGTATTCGCGCAGGTAGGCGAGGATCTTGCGGTTGCCCGGCGACAGGAAGTGCCGCTCGCCGCGGCCGAACGCGTGGCTGGTCTGGCGCACGGTGAGCATGCGCTTGGTCCAGTTCAGCAGCGAGCTCGGGTCGCGCGACTGGGCTTCGACGTTCAGCGCCTCGTAGCCGTACATCGGGTCCATGATGGGCGGCAGGTACAGGCGCTGCGGGTCGGCGCGCGAGAAGCCGGCATTGCGGTCGGGGCTCCACTGCATCGGCGTGCGCACGCCGTTGCGGTCGCCGACGAAGACGTTGTCGCCCATCCCGATCTCGTCGCCGTAGTAGATGATGGGCGAGCCGGGCATCGACAGCAGCAGGCTGTTCATCAGCTTGACGCGGTCGGGGTCGTTCTCCATCAGCGGCGCGAGACGCCGGCGTATGCCGAGGTTGATGCGCGCGCGCGGATCGACCGCGTAGGTGCGGTACATGTAGTCGCGCTCGCGGCTGGTCACCATCTCCAGCGTCAGCTCGTCGTGGTTGCGCAGGAAGATCGCCCACTGGCAGGCCTCGGGGATCTCCGGCGTCTGCTGCATGATCTCGACGATGGGGTAGCGGTCCTCCTGCGCGATCGCCATGTACATGCGCGGCATCAGCGGGAAGTGGTACGCCATGTGGCACTCGTCGCCGTCGCCGAAGTACTCGCGCACGTCCTCGGGCCACATGTTGGCCTCGGCGAGCAGGAAGCGGCCGTGGTACTTGGCGTCGATCGCGGCGCGCAGCTTCTTGATCACCGCGTGCGTCTCGGGCAGGTTCTCGCAGCTCGTGCCGTCGCGCTCGACCAGGTAGGGGATCGCATCGAGCCGGAAGCCGTCGACGCCCATGTCCAGCCAGAAGCGCATGGTCTTGAAGACCGCCTCGAGCACTGCCGGGTTGTCGTAGTTCAGGTCCGGCTGGTGGCTGAAGAAGCGGTGCCAGTAGTAGGCCTTCGCGACCGGGTCCCAGGTCCAGTTCGAGGTCTCGGTGTCGGTGAAGATGATGCGCACGCCGCGGTACTTCTGGTCGGAGTCGCTCCAGACGTAGAAGTCGCGCTCGGGCGAACCGGGCGGGGCCTTGCGCGCGGCCTGGAACCACGGGTGCGCATCCGACGTGTGGTTGATCACCAGCTCGATGATGACCTTCAGGCTGCGCTTGTGCGCCTCGGCCAGCATCTCGCGGAAGTCGTCCAGCGTGCCGTACTGCGGGTGCACGTCGTCGTAGTGCGAGATGTCGTAGCCGTCGTCGCGCAGCGGCGAGGGGAAGAACGGCATCAGCCAGATCGTGTTGACGCCGAGCTCCTTGACGTAGTCGAGCTTCGAGGTCACCCCCTTGAAGTCGCCCATGCCGTCGCCGTCGGAATCGAAGAAGGCTTTGACATTGAGCTGGTAGATGACCGCGTCCTTGTACCAGAGCGGGTCGGCTTCGGCGACGGTGTGACCCAGCTCGATACTGCGCTGCTCGGGGTCGACGATGGCCAGGGGTGCGTCCATAGCGGTGGGGCGCCTCACGTGACGTGGATCGACATCATCTCAGGGGGTGCATGCGCATGTGCAATGTACCGATGTTCGCTTCAAAGGAAGTAGTCGAAATCGCGCTCACTCCGCACGCGGCGGCGCAGCACGAACACGTGCGCCGGCGAGCGCGCCGGGTCGAGCTGCACGAACCAGCGCGGGCCCTGCCAGGCGTAGCGCTGGTTCGCGAGCAGGTCGTGCATCTGGAAGGATTGCCCTGGCTCCACGCCCAGCTCCCCGGGGTCCAGCGCGATCCAGCCCGACTGCACATGGTGCGGGTCGAGGTTGACGACGCACAGCACGACGTTCTCGGAGCCGTCGTCGCCGCCGCCGTCGGCGCGCTTCGTGTAGGCGATCAACTGGTCGTTGTCGATGTGCAGGAAGCGCAACGAGTGGTCGGATTGCAGCGCCGGATGGTCGTGGCGGATGCGGTTGAGGCGCGCGATGAACGGCGCGAGGCTGTCGCTGCGCTGCAGGTCCCAGTGGCGCAGCTGGTATTTCTCGGAGTCGCGGTACTCCTCGCTGCCGGGATCGCGCGGCTCGTGCTCCAGCAGCTCGTAGGCCGGCCCGTAGAGGCCGTAGTTGGCCGAGAGCGTCGCCGCAAGCGCCAGCCGCGCCATGAACGCGGCGCGCTCGCCGCCGTGCAGGTACTCGTTCAGGATGTCGGGCGTGTTGGGCCACACGTTGGGGCGAAAGTACTCGCGCCCGGGGCCCTGCGACAGCTCGGTGAAGTAGGCGATCAGCTCCTGCTTGGTGTTGCGCCAGGTGAAGTAGGTGTATGACTGCGTGTAGCCCAGCTTCGCGAGCCGGTGCATCACCTTCGGCCGCGTGAACGCCTCGGCGAGGAAGATCACGTCGGGATGCGCGCGCCGTATCTCGCCGATGACCCACTCCCAGAACCCGAACGCCTTGGTGTGCGGGTTGTCGACGCGGAAGATGCGCACGCCCTCGCCTATCCAGTGGTCGAACACGCTCTTCAGCTCGAGCCAGAGCGCGCGCCAGTCCTCGCACTCGAAGTTGAACGGGTAGATGTCCTGGTACTTCTTCGGCGGGTTCTCGGCGTACTGCACCGTGCCGTCGGGGCGCCAGCGGAACCACTGCGGGTGCGCCTTGACATACGGGTGGTCGGGAGCGCACTGGAACGCGATGTCGAGCGCGATCTCGATGCCGTGCTGCGCGGCCGCGGCCACGAGGCGGCGGAAGTCTTCGCGCGTGCCCAGCGCCGGCAGGATGTCCTTGTGGCCGCCCTCGGCGGCACCGATCGCCCAGGGGCTGCCGACGTCCTCGGGCCCGGGGGTCAGCGTGTTGTTGCGGCCCTTGCGCTTGTCGCGGCCTATCGGGTGGATGGGCGGCATGTAGAGCACGTCGAAGCCCATCTCGGCGATGTAAGGCAGCCGCGCCTCGACATCGCGAAACGTGCCGTGGCGCCCCGGCTCCGGCGCGGCCGAGCGCGGGAACAGCTCGTACCAGCTGCTGAAGCGTGCGCGCTCGCGGTCGACCGTCAGCGGCAGCTCGACCGCGTAGCGCACCTCCAGGTGGCGGTCGGGGTAGCGGGTCGCGATCGCACACAGCGTGGCGTCCAGCGCCATGGCCTTCAACGCCGTGGCGTCGCCGGCGCTCGCATCGACCGCGCGCGCATCGAGTGCGATCGCCCATTCGGCCAGCGCGGCGCGGTCGCGCGGATCGGTGGCGCGCTGCGCCGCGGCGTCGATCAGCAAGGCGCCGCTGCGCGCGGCCAGGCGGATGTCGTCGGCATCGACGCGGCGCGCAAGTTCGTGATGCCACGAATCGAACGCATCGACCCAGGCGCAGACCGTGTAGCGATAACGCCCCGGTGTCGGCGGCGTGAAGGCGGCACGCCAGACGTCGTTCGGGTGCGCGGTCATCGCCACCTGCTGCCACGCGGTATCGGCCTCGCGGCGCCACAGCAGCAGCGCGCGCAGCGCGTCGTGGCCGTCCGCAAAACAATGGGCCTCGACCGCCAGCGCCTCGCCGGCGACGCGCTTGACCGCGAAGCGTCCGCCGTCGACCGATGGCAGCACCGCATC
>DATEFR010000170.1:0-4551 GCA_035280545.1 Burkholderiaceae bacterium
CGCCGTAGCGAAGTAAAGGAGGAGGAGTGGGCGCAGCCCGCTCCGGGGGACATGAGCGTAGGCGGCCACCCGAGAGCCTCGGCGCGCTCCGCTCTTGGCAAGTGCTTGATGAGTTGCATCCGGAACTCCCAAGTCAGGCCACCGATGCCGTCGGGACGAAGTCCGAGGTGTCGGTGGGTGCGTAGTTGAAGCTGATCTCGCCCCAGGTGTCGAGCGCGGCGGCGAGCGGCGTGCACCACTTGGCCGCGTCGCGCAGGATCTGCGGGCCCTCGTTTTCAATGTCGCGGCCTTCGTTGCGGGCCAGCACCATCGCTTCGAGCGCCACGCGATTCGCCGTCGCACCGGCCTGGATGCCTTGCGGGTGGCCGATCGTGCCGCCGCCGAATTGCAGCACCACGTCGTCGCCGAACAGGCCGAGCAGCTGGTGCATCTGCCCTGCGTGGATGCCGCCCGAGGCAACCGGCATCACCTTCTTGAGCGCGCCCCAGTCCTGGTCGAAGTAGATACCACGCGGCAGGTCGACCTTGGTCTGCGTGTCGCGGCAGACGTTGTAGTAGCCCTGCACCGTCATCGGGTCGCCTTCGAGCTTGCCGACCGCGGTGCCGGCGTGGATGTGGTCCACGCCCGCCAGGCGCATCCACTTCGCGATCACGCGGAAGCTGACGCCGTGGTTCTTCTGCCGCGTGTAGGTGCCGTGGCCGGCGCGGTGCAGGTGCAGGATCATGTCGTGCTGCCGGCACCAGTGGCTCATGCTCTGGATCGCGGTGTAGCCGATCACCAAGTCGACCATCACGATCACCGAGCCCAGCTCCTTCGCGAACTCGGCGCGCCGGTACATCTCTTCCATCGTGCCGGCCGTGATGTTGAGGTAGCTGCCCTTGACCTCGCCGGTCGCGGCGCTTGCCTTGTTGACCGCGTCCATCACGAACAGGAAGCGGTCGCGCCAGTGCATGAAGGGCTGCGAGTTGATGTTCTCGTCGTCCTTCATGAAGTCCAGCCCGCCGCGCAGGCCTTCGTAGACGACGCGGCCGTAGTTGCGGCCGGAGAGGCCGAGCTTGGGCTTGGTGGTCGCGCCCAGCAGCGGGCGGCCGAACTTGTCGAGCCGCTCGCGCTCGACGACGATGCCGGTCGGCGGCCCCGAGAAGGTCTTCACGTACGACACGGGGAACTGCATGTCCTCGAGCCGCGCCGCCTTCAGCGGCTTGAAGCTGAAGACGTTGCCGATGATCGAGGCGGCCACGTTGGTGATCGAACCTTCCTCGAAAAGCGAGAGGTCGTAGGCCACGTAGCAGAAGAACTGGCCCGGGTTGCCGGGCACCGGCTCGACCCGGTAGGCCTTCGCGCGGTACATGTCGCAGGCGGTCAGCCGGTCGGTCCAGACCACGGTCCAGGTCGCGGTGCTGGACTCGCCGGCCACCGCCGCGGCGGCCTCTATCGCATCGACACCCTCCTGCGGCGTGATGCGGAACAACGCGAGGATGTCGGTCGCCTTCGGCTGGTAATCGGCGTCCCAGTAGCCCATCTGCGCGTACTTCAGGACGCCCGCCGAATAACGCTTCTTCGCGTCGGTGATCTGGATTGCCTCTTTCATGTTGCCCATCGGGATCCCCTGCTGCTGTCGCGCGTCGACGTGACGCGTCCATGAGCGCAATGTAGGCAAGACGAACGATTTGGAATAATAAAAACTATTAGGCGCCACATTTGAATCGGCTAATATGAAACCATGCCACTCACACGCAACGCAACCTTTCGCCAGCTGATCGCCTTCCACACCTTCGCCAGGCTGGGCAGCGTCTCGCTCGCGGCCGACGAGCTGCACCTGACGCAGCCCGCGGTGTCGATCCAGATCGCCGCACTCGAGGAGTCGGCCGGCACGGCGCTGCTGCAGCGCACCGGGCGCGGCGTGCGGCTCACCGAGGCGGGCGAGCTGCTGGCCAGCTACGCCACCCGCATCGTCGACCTGTGGCGCGAAGCCGGCGAGGAGATGGCCACCTTGCAGGGCGTCTTCACCGGCACCTTGCGCGTCGGCACGGTGACGACGGCCGAGTACCTGCTGCCGCCGCTGCTGGTGTCGTTCATCAACGACCACCCCAAGGTCAAGATCAAGCTGCAGGTCGGCAACCGCGACGAGATCGTGCGCATGCTCGCCGGCCAGGAGATCGACATCGCGATCATGGGCCGCCCGCCGTCCGAGCTGAAAACCGACGCACGCGCGTTCGCACGCCACCCGATGGCCTTCCTCGCGGCGCCCAACGACCCGCTGATGGCCAAGCCGCATCTGACGCTGGCCGATGTCGCCGAAACCCGCATCCTGGTGCGCGAGCGCGGCTCCGGCACGCGCACCACGGTCGAACGCGTCTTCAAGGACCAGGGGCTGCCGCTGCGCATAGGCTCCGAGCTGTCGAGCAACGAAGCCATCAAGCGCATGTGCGCGGCCGGCTTCGGCGTCGCGTTTTTGTCGATGCACACCTGCGTGCTCGAGATCAACGCCGGCCTGCTCGCGCTGCTGCCGCTGGCCCACAACCCGATCGAGCGCGACTGGTACGTGATGCACCTGGCGTCGCGCCAGCTGCCGCACGTGGCCCTGGCCTTCGAGGAGTTTCTCTGCAACGAAGGGCAGGCCGAGATCCTGCGCCAGCTCGGCGAGACGCCGGTCTCGCGCAAGGCCAAGGCAAAGCGCCAGCCGGCACGCACTGCCCGGGCTTGAGCGCGCGGCGCGTTCAGGCCGGCTTGGTATCGAACATCAGCAGATCGACACCGGCTTGTGCGAACTTGCCGAGGTCGGCCGCGGTGGCCTGCCCTTCGGGCGAGCTGAGGCCGGCCTGGATCGCCGCGAGCGAATCGAAGCTCAGGATCGCGACCAGGTGGTACGGCGACTCGCCCTGCCCCGCGACCACCGGCCCGGTGCTGACCTCGTAGCGCCGCAGCCCCGGCACCTTCTTCGCCAGCGGCACGTGCGTCGAAGCGTAGTACTTGTCGAATGCCGCGACGTCCGCGGGCTTCTTGTACAGCGCGATCAGTTCAGCCATCTGAATCTCCTTGCATTGACAGGTGCGCCGATGCGGCGCGGGACGACCGGGCGAATGCTCGATCACAAGTCATACCAGCCCAGGCCGACGATGAACCCCGAATCGCGCCGGCCATCGCCGCGCTGCTGCTGCAGGCTGAAGTCGAGCGCGAAGCGGTCGCGGCGCAGCCAGTGGCGCACGCCGATCTGCGCGAACCTCGTGTCGCCGTCGCGCGCCAGCTCGGCGAAGAAGGTCGTGCGCTTCAGCAGCTCGCGTTCGATGCCCACGCCGCTGCTCCACGCGCGACGCTCATGGCGCGCCTTGCCGACGCCGACGTTCAGGTGCAGGTAGCCGCCGCCCTCGCCCAGCGCGATCGACAGCGGCAACTGCACGCTCATCGCAGGCACGGTGCCCAGGCCGTCGTCGACGTTCTCCTGCGTGCGCTCGGCGCTCGCTCGGACGCTGATGCCCCAGCCGTAGCCGTCGCGCGCGATGTTGTTGAAGACCTGCTTGAACTCGAGCTCGAGCTCGTGGCCGGTCTGCTCGTCGCGGCGATCGACCGTGCGCGTCAGCTCGAACTGCAGCGACATGCCGCCGCTGAACGTGTATTCCGGCTCGACCGAGAAGGCGCGCACGCCGCCGTAGCGCTGCACCCAGGACTCGAACGACCAGACGTTCTCGTCGTCCTCCAGCACCGCGGTGCGGGCGAACTGGAACGGCCTGTCGTTGGCCCACGCCGCCGCCGGGAACCCGAGCAACCCCATGATCGCGAACATGAACCAGACCGCCTGCCTCATCCCCCTCCCCTGATCATCAGTCGACGGGCAGCGCCCCATGACGAGCGAGCGTAGCGCCACAGCAGCAGCACGAGCGCGATCGCGGCGAACAGCGCGCGGCCATCGGCACGCACCGGCATGGGCTTGGCCAGCGCGGGCGCGGTCAGCGCATCGGCCAGGGCCTGCGCGCTGTCGAGCCGCAGAAAGCCCAGCGCCCGCTCGCGCGCGAGCAGCCGCAGGTACGGCTCGCGCAGCGCCGACAAGTGTTCGGCACCCGGCGTCGCGCCGAGCGCGGGCACGCCAGCTGCTGTCGTGTCGTCGGCCATGCGCTCGCCCTCGACGCTGGTGCCGCGGCCGCGGCTGAACGGGTCGGTCTGCGCGACCTCGTCGGCACGCCAGAAACCGAGCGGCCGCCCCGACGGGTCGCGCTTCGGGATCGGCGCCGGCACCGCACCGCCGACGCCGACGATCAGCCCGTTCACCGCGCCCGGCTTGTCGTCGAACGCCGGGCGGTAGCGCGGGTTCAGCGGCGGCGCCTCCTGGCCGTCGGTCACGAACACCAGCGACGGCACGCCCGGCAGCTGCTTCGCGATCACGATGCCGCTGTGCAGCACCTTCGCGACCTCGCTGTTGCCCGACCACGCCATGCGGTTGTCGATGCCGGCGAGCGTCGCGCGCAGCTCCGCGCGGTTCGCGCACACCTCGACCGGCGCGAAGAGCAGGAAGCTGCGGTACTCGGTGAACACCGCCCAGCCGAGGCGCGAGCC
>DATEFR010000171.1:0-3758 GCA_035280545.1 Burkholderiaceae bacterium
CGCGGCGGATCGTGTCTTCCGAGGTCTGCAGCTCCTCGCTCAAGGCCTTCGCGACCACCTGGCCGTCACGTGCCAGGCGGGTCAGGATCAGTTGTTTTCGCTGCGTCGTGAGCATGCCGCGAGTTTGCACGAAATTGCCGACACTTGCACGAAACAGCCGGCGCCGCTACGATCGAATGAACTTGCACGAATTTGCACGAAACAGCATGAATCCGAACCGACCGTGGCTGATCCTGATCGCCGGTCCCTACCTGTCGGGCACCGATGGCGATCCCGCCAGGATCGCGGCCAACCTCGCGCGCCTGGAAGAGTTTGCGCTGCCGATCTACCAGCGGGGCCACCTCGCACTGGTCGGCGAATGGCTGGCGCTGCCGGTGATCCGCGCGGCGGGAGGGCGCGAGCCGGGCGACGCGGTGTTCGATGCCTACCAGTACCCGTTGGCGCGGCGGCTGCTCGGCCGTTGCGACGCGGTGCTGCGCATCACGGGCGCATCACGCGGCGCCGACCTCGATGTCGCCCGCGCACACGAGCTCGGGCTGCGGGTGTACACGCGGGTCGAGGACATTCCGTCCGTTTTGTCATGAGCACGCCGGCATTGCGCATCCTGAACGTCGAGACGCTGTCCGACGACTGGTACACGTTGAAGAAGACCACCTTCGAGCTGCGCCGCCGCGACGGCACCTGGCAGCGCCAGAGCCGCGAGACCTACGACCGCGGCAACGGCGCGACGCTGCTGCTGTTCAACCGCGAACGCCGCACGGTGGTCCTGACGCGGCAGTTCCGCCTGCCGGCCTACGTGAACGGCTGCCCCAGCGGCATGCTCATCGAGGCCTGTGCCGGCCTGCTCGATGGCGACGAGCCCGAGGCCGCGATCCGCCGCGAGGCCGCGGAAGAGACCGGCTACCGCATCCGCGCGCCGCGCAAGCTGTTCGAGGCCTACATGAGCCCCGGCTCGGTGACCGAGAAGCTGCACTTCTTCGCCGCCGAGTACGAGCCGGCCGATCGCGTCGGCGCCGGCGGCGGCGATGCGCGCGAAGGGGAGGACATCGAGGTGATCGAACTGCCGCTGGCTGACGCGCTGGCGCTGGTGGACTGCGGCGCCATCGAGGACGGCAAGACCATCTTGCTGCTGCAGCACGCGGCGCTGCGGGGGCTGGACCGGCTGGCCGAGCTCGACGACGAACGCTGAACGCCGGCGGCTCGGCCGTGTCCGGGCGCGCGTGTCTCGTGTCTAGCTTCGCACCGCGCTCTTGAATGCCGCCGACAGCGCGGCCAGTGCTTCGCGCGCCCGCCCGCTCCTGACCCGGGTGTGAAGCAGAACCGGCAGGCGCGGCAGTTCGGGAAGCCCGAGCCTGGGGCCGACTTCCACCGCGCCGAACGGCAGCATGCGCGGCACCAAGGCCGCGACGCCGAGCCCGGCCATGACGGCTGCGGCGACGGCCGGAACACCGCCGCCGACAAAGATTTCGGTCCAGGGCACATGGGCCGCATCGAGAAGTCGAGCGGCCAGCGCGCGCACGCCGCACGGCTCGGCCAGCGTGGCCACCGGCAGAGGCTCGCCGGCACGGTGCTGCCAGCTGGGGGCTGCGAACCAGCCGAACTTTTCTTCGGTCAGGACTTCTCCGTCGCTGCGCCCCGCCTGCAGGCGGACGAGCACCGTGTCGAGCTCTCGCCGATCGAAGCTTTGCAGCAGGTCACCCGACGATCCGATCCGGATTTCGATCAACAGCTTGGGGTCGTGCGCGTTCATGCGCGCAATCAACGCGGGCAGTTCCGGTCCTGCGACATGGTCGCTGATGCCGATCGTCAGGCGTTGCCGGGCTCTCGCCGATACGGCGAGGGCGCGATCGTGCGCCGCCATGAGTTCACGAGCCGGTTCGAGGAAGGCTGCGCCGCGCGCCGAAAGCTGCACGTACCGCGGCGTGCGCTCGATGAGCCGCCAGCCCAGCCTGTCTTCTAGCCGCTTGAGCTTCAGGCTGACCGCCGCCTGCGTCGTCCCCATGGTGTCGGCCGCGCGCGTGAAGCTGCCGAGTTCGGCGATGCGGATGAAGGCCTGGACGGCATCCAAGTCCAGCGGGCGTTCGATCATTTCAAATCATTATGGCTGAAACCGGTCTTCATGGATTGCTGATATGAACCCGTGGCATCTACTGTGTCCCCCTGCGACACGTCATGGAAAGGATCCCGATGCCGCTCGTTCACATTTCACTGCGCGCCGGAAAGCCGCCAGCCCATCGGCAGGCGATCTTCGACGGCGTCTACCGCGCGCTGCGCGAAACGTTCAACGTGCCGGAAGACGACCAGTTCATGGTCATCACCGAGCACGACGCTGCGAACTTCCGCTACGGCGCGTCTTATCTCGGCGTCGCGCGTGGCGACGATCTCGTCTACATCCAGATCACCGCGAGCAACACCCGCGGCGTGGAGCAGAAGAAGGCGCTGTTCCGGCGGATCATGGAGCTGCTCGGCGAAAGCCCCGCGGTCCGGCCGGAGGATGTGTTCGTCAACCTGGTCGAGGTCGCCAAGGAGAACTGGTCCATGGGCCACGGACTTGCGCAATATGCTTGAGGCGGTGCGTTGAATGCCCGGTGCGGGTGATCGACCGCGGCTGCGCAAGAAGGCACACTGCGGCCTATGAAGCCGCTGGCCATCGAGTACCTGCAGCGCATGCCGATCTTCGGCGGGATCCGCGAAGACACGTTGCACTTTCTGCTCGACCAGGTTCGCGACGTGTGCGTCGAGGCCGGCCAGTTCTTCTTCCGCGAGGGCGACGGGGCCGAGTCCATGTTCGTGCTGGAGGAGGGCCGGGTCGCGGTGCTCAAGGGCTGGCGCGGGCACGAGCTGCTGTTGCACGAGCTGAAGGCGGGCGACTGCTTCGGCGAGATGGCGCTGCTGGATCTGTTCCCGCGCAGCGCATCGGTCAGGGCCGAGACACGCTGCAAGGCCATGGAGCTGGGCTGTTCGGAGCTGTATCGCCTCTTCGAGCGCGATGCCGAGCAGTTCGCGCTGATCCAGATGAACATCGGCCGCGAAATCTCCCGGCGGCTGCGCCTGGTGGACGAGCTCCTGTTCAGGGCTCGCATGGGCGAGGCGCCCGACGAGCTCGCGCTGCAGTCGACCTGACGACCGCGCGCGATCAGTCGTGCGCGGGTCAGCGCGAGGACGTCGCGGCCGCCGTGTCCTGCCCCGCTGCCTGCCAGCCGCCGCCCAGCGCACGGAACAGGTCCACGCTGGCCGAGAGCTGTGCCTGCCGGTTGCGCACCAGGTCCAGCTGCGCGGCGGCGGCACTGCGCTGCGCGTCGAGCAGATCGAGGTGCCCCGAATAGCCGACGTCGTAGCGCGATTGCGCGAGTTTCAGCGCGTTCGTCGCGGCACGGTCCGCGCGCGCAAGATCCTCCTGCGAGCCTTTGGCCGCCTGCAGGTTCGCGAGCGCATCGGCGACGTCCTTGAACGCGTCTTCGACGACGCCGCGGTACGCGCCTTGTGCCTCGCGGTGGGCGGCGACGGCCTGGTCGGTGCGGGCGGACAGGCGCCCGCCGTCGAACAGCGGCTGCGCGAGCCCGGCGCCTACGGACCAGATGCGCGACGGGCTCTTCAGCAGATCGCTGAGCTCGGCGCTCTCGAAGCCGAAGCTGCCGGTCAACGTGATCGAGGGCAGCTGCTCGGCACGCGCGGCACCGATGCGCGCGCTGGCCGCGGCGAGCTGCTGCTCCGCGCTGCGCACGTCGGGGCGGCGCTCGAGCAGCGCCGACGGCAAG
>DATEFR010000172.1:0-9805 GCA_035280545.1 Burkholderiaceae bacterium
CTGGGACAGCCGGCTCTTCGACCTGCGGCGCGCCGCCGAAAGCAAGACCTATTGCGACGAGGTGACGGGCGTGCTCGCGCAGCACGGCTTGCAGATCACCGAACTCTCGACCCACCTGCAGGGGCAGCTCGTCGCGGTGCATCCGGCCTACGACGCCGGATTCGACGGCTTCGCCGCGCCCGAGGTGCGCAACAACCCGGCGAAGCGCCAGCAATGGGCGGTACAGCAGCTGCAGTACGCCGCGAAGGCGTCCGGGCACCTCGGCTTGACGGCGCACGCCACCTTCTCGGGCGCACTCGCGTGGCCGTACCTGTACTCGTGGCCGCCCCGCCCGCCTGGCTTGATCGAAGAAGCGTTCGACGAGCTCGCGAAGCGCTGGCGCCCGATCCTCGACGCGTTCGATCGCGTCGGCGTCGACGTCTGCTACGAGATCCATCCCGGCGAGGACCTGCACGACGGGGTGACCTACGAGATGTTTCTCGACCGCGTGGGCAAGCATCCGCGCGCGTGCCTGCTGTACGACCCGAGCCACTTCGTGCTGCAGCAGCTGAAGTACCTCGACTACATCGACTGCTTTCACGAGCGCATCAAGATCTTTCACGTGAAGGACGCCGAGTTCAACCCGACCGGCAAGCAAGGCGTGTACGGCGGCTTCCAGCCGTGGCTGCAGCGTGCCGGGCGGTTCCGCTCGCTCGGTGACGGCCAGGTCGACTTCGGCGCGATCTTCTCGAAGCTCGCCGGCTACGACTATCCGGGCTGGGCCGTGCTCGAATGGGAGTGCTGCCTGAAGCACCCGGAAGACGGCGCGCGCGAAGGCGCGGCCTTCATCGCGAAGCACATCATCCGCGTCGCCGACCGCGCCTTCGACGACTTCGCCGGCGGCGCCGACATGGCGGCCAACCGGAAGATGCTCGGCGTCGGCTGAACCGATGGCCAAGGCCGATGTGTTCGCGACGCCGTGGCCGGGCATTCACGCCACACGCATCGACAGTGCGCGCCACTACCCGCGCCACTCGCACGCGACCTACGGCTTCGGCGTGATCGAGCGTGGCGCGCAGCGCTCGGCGAGCGGGCGCGGCCAGGTCGATGCGCATGCCGGCGACCTGATCACCCACAACCCCGGCGAAGTGCACGACGGCAAGCCGATCGGCGACGGCGGTCGTCTGTGGCGGATGCTGCACCTCGTGCCGGCGATGTTCGCGGCGGCGCTCGGCGATGCGGATGGGGATCAGGCGTCGCTCGAGATCGCGCTCACGCGACCGGTCATCCAGGATCGCGCGCTGCGCCACGCGGTGCAGTCCCTCCTCGCGCGAATCGACGAGTGGAACGCCGCGGGCGCTTTGCGGGCCGGCGATGCGCTCGCCTGCGACGAAGCGCTCGCGCGGGTGGGCGCGCTGCTGCGGCAGCGTCACTCGACGCAGGCACATTCATCCGCACATGCCGCAACCGCCGGCAGCGACGGTCCGCCGGCCGCATTGGAGCGCGTGCGCGAGTTGCTCGCCGACCGTCTGCTCGACCCGCCCTCGCTCGCGGCGCTCGCCGAGCTCGCGGGCATCGGCAAGTTCCAGCTGCTGCGCCGGTTCGGCAAGGCCTACGGCATGCCGCCGCACGCCTGGCTGATCCAGCAGCGCGCCGAGCGTGTGCGCTCGCTCGTGCAGGCCGGCGTGCCGCTCGGTACGGCAGCGCTCGACGCCGGCTTCTCCGACCAGAGCCACATGACGCGTGTCTTCGTGCGGCAGTTCGGTTTCACGCCTGGCGCCTGGCAGCGCGCAGCGCGTCGCGGTTTGCTGCAATAACGTTCAAGACAGCGGCAGTGCGCGGCCGCGACACTGGGCCGATGACCACGCACTATGTCCACGGCTATCGAAGCCGCGAGAAGCAACGCCTGCAGGACCAGGCCGACACCTTGCTTGCCCTGCTCCATCGCGACACGCGCTACCCGGCCGGAAGCAGCGTGCTCGAAGCCGGCTGCGGCGTCGGCGCGCAGACGCTCGCGCTGGTGCGCAACAGCCCGCAGGCGCGCATCACGTCGATCGACGTGTCGGCCGAGTCGATCGTGCAGGCGCGGCGACGCATCGAAGAGGCCGGCGTCACGAACGTGGTGATTCGCGAAGCCGACATCCTCGCGTTGCCGTTCGAGCCGCGATCGTTCGACCATGTGTTCGTCTGCTTCGTGCTCGAGCATGTGCCCACGGCGGCGCTCGCGCTCGAACGATTGGTCGAGGTGCTCAGGCCCGGCGGCAGCCTGACCGTGATCGAAGGCGATCACGGCTCGACGCTCTTTCATCCCGACAGCGCCGCTGCCCGCGCGAGCATCGACTGCCTGGTGCAGCTGCAGCGGCGCGCCGGCGGCGATGCGCTGATCGGCCGCAGGCTGTACCCGCTGCTGGCGCAGGCCGGGCTTGAAACCATCTGCGTCGAACCGCGCATCGTGTACGCCGACGCGAGCCGGCCCGCGTGGGTCGACGGGTTCACGAACAAGACCTTCATCGCGATGGTCGAGGGCGTTCGCGACGATGCGGTGGCGGCCGGGCTGATCAGCGCCGATCGCTTCGATGCGGGCCTGCGCGATCTGCGCCGCGCGACCGAAGCCGACGGTGCGTTCTGCTACACCTTCTTCAAAGGCGTCGCGCGCAAAGCCGGCCTGAAAGAAGAGCGAGCCTGAAAAGACGAACCCCTCCGCAACCTTTCGGCGGGAGGGGCGGGTGACTTGCGCCACCATTCGGGGCTCTGGAGGAATTAGGTCCAGGGCTCCTTGGACGCAGGGACTGCGTCGGTTGGGTTGCCTGCATGCAGGCGTCTCAAACTTAGGTCAGATGCGGCCGCGATTCAAGCGCGCGTTGGCTCGGCATGTGTCCTCTTGTCAGCCGGCGCCTTTCGTGGTGGGACGCTCGCCGATGATGCGCTCGACGAGCGCCGCGGCACGCTGCTCGACCTCGGTCTCCATGCGGATCGTGCGGCCCCATTCGCGCTGCGTCTCGCCGGGCCACTTGCTGGTCGCGTCCAGCCCCATCTTGCCGCCCAGGCCGCTGACCGGCGAGGCGAAGTCGAGGTAGTCGATCGGCGTCTCGCCGACCAGCGTCGTGTCGCGCACCGGGTCGACGCGGGTCGTGATTGCCCAGATCACGTCGCGCCAGTCGCGGATGTCCACGTCGTCGTCGGTCACGACGATGAACTTGGTGTACATGAACTGGCGCAGGAAGCTCCACAACCCGAACATCAGCCGCTTGGCATGGCCGGCGTAGCTCTTGCGGATGCTGATGACCGCCATCCGGTAGCTGCAGCCTTCGGGCGGCAGATAGAAGTCGACGATCTCGGGAAACTGCTTCTGCAAGATGGGGACGAACACCTCGTTCAGGGCGACGCCGAGCACGGCCGGCTCGTCGGGCGGTTTGCCGGTGTAGGTCGAGTGATAGATGGGCTCGCGGCGGTGCGTCAGCCGGCTGATCTCGAACACCGGGAACCAGTCCTGCTCGTTGTAGTAGCCCGTGTGGTCTCCGAACGGGCCTTCGAGCGCGTGCAGGTAGCCGTTGATCTCCTTGAGCTTCACCCCGTGCTCGCTGACGCCCTCGAAGCCCGGCGCGGCCGGCGGGATGTGGCCTTCGAGCACGATCTCGGCAGCGGCCGGCACCTGCAGCATCACACCGGCGTCGCCGACGCCGGCGTCGACCACCTCGGTACGACTGCCGCGCAGCAGGCCGGCAAACTGGTACTCGGACAGCGTGTCGGGAACCGGCGTCACGGCGCCGAGGATGGTCGCCGGATCCGCCCCCAGTGCCACCGCGATCGGGAACGGCTGGCCCGGCTTGGCCAGCGAGAAGTCGCGGAAGTCCAGCGCGCCGCCGCGATGCGCGAGCCAGCGCATGATGACCCGGTTCTTCGCAATCACCTGCTGGCGGTAGATGCCGAGGTTCTGACGCGCGCGCGCTGCCGGTCCGCCTTGCGGGCCGCGCGTGATCACGAGGCCCCATGTAATCAGCGGGCCGGCATCGTCGGGCCAGCAGAGCTGGATCGGCAGTCGACCGAGATCGACGTCGGCACCCTCCAGCACGATCTCCTGACACGGCGCGCTGCGCACCGCCGCGGGCTTCATGTCCCACAGCGACTTGGCCATCTGCAGCAGTCGGCCGGCGTCCTTCAATCCCTTCGGCGGCTCGGGTTCCTTCAGGCTCGCGAGCAGCCGGCCGACCTCACGAAGCTCGGACACATCGTCGGCGCCCATCCCGAGCGCGACCCGCCGCGGCGTCCCGAACAGGTTTGTCAAGGCTGAAATTTTGTAACCCGCGGGCTGCTGGAACCACAAGGCTGGCCCGTTTTTGCGTAGCACGAAGTCACTGACCGCTGTCATTTCGAGCCGCGTAGAGACTGGCTCCGCGACCCGCTTCAGCTCGCCGCACCGTTCCAGTGCGTTCATAAAGTCACGCAAGTCACGGTATCTCATACGAAATCGTAATTAGAAAACAATTCATTAGGCTTGACCGGTTATGAAGCCGCTTGATAGGCTTCGCCCCACTTGAGAGAGACCCTGTCGGGATCCATGCTTCGCATCGTTGGGAATGCCGAGGCCAACCGACCGGGCCGTTGCCATGCTGGCCTCGCCAGCCCCGTCACGCGGGGCGAGCGTACCAGCCAACAATGATCGCCGCTGCCCGTTCCTGCACTTCGCGACACCGGATCCGAAGTCGGCCCGGACGGCCAGGCGGCGCATAGGAGAGAAAGATGGCGAATAGCCAATCGTTATCGCTGGCGCAGCACGTGGCGTCGCGATCGGCAGCTTTTGCCCGTGCTGCCGGCCGGTCCCTGGCCGACTCCGCCGGCGTGTTCCTGCGCGATGTCGGCCACGGCATGCTGGAGGTCAGCCACAACACGCTGGCGCTGCTCGGTTTCCTGCTGGCGGCCAGCCTGTTGTTCGTTGCCGGTCGCTCCGACGTGCGCCACGAGATCGAAGTCCGCGCGTTCGGCTGGCTGCAAGCCCGCCACGAAGCGCGCCTGGACCCCGCCGTCGCGCTGGCCGAAGAGCTGAGCGAGCCGGATGCGATTGCCCGCGCGACCGCATCCGATCCGCGCGGCTTGACCCGCCAGCAGGCCGCCGTCGCGCTGTGGCTGGCCCGCCGCTACCACGTCGCTCCCGAGCCGGTCAGCCGGCTGGTCCAGGAAGCCTGGGAGGTCGGCGCGAAGGCCGGCCTGGATCCGACGCTGATCCTGGCGGTGATGGCCGTCGAGTCGAGCTTCAACCCGTTCGCGCAGAGCGCTGTCGGCGCCCAGGGCCTGATGCAGGTCATGACCAAGGTGCACAACGACAAGTACGAGGCGTTCGGCGGCAATCATGCGGCGTTCGACCCGGTCACGAATCTGCGCGTGGGCGTGCAGGTGCTGAAGGAATGCATCGCGCGCGCCGGCGGCCTCGAAGCCGGGCTGCGCTACTACGTGGGCGCTGCCAACCTGGACGAGGACGGCGGCTATGCGAACAAGGTGCTGAGCGAACAGCAGGCGCTGCGCCTGGTCGCCTCCGGCAAGAACGTGCCGCTGCGGGTCGCTGCCCCGGCCGGTTCGACGGCGCCGCAATCTCCTGCGGCCGCCGCCAAGGAAGCGCCGGTGGCAGTGCCTGCCGCGAAGGCGGAGCACGCGGGCTCGCCGGAACAGGTCGCCCTGCTGCACTGAGCGCGCACCAGGCGCGCTACACTCCCCGAGCCGCGCGACTGGCGATGCGGCTCCCCTCATCAGCCTGTGAGGCCCCTCCCCGGGGCTCAGGCTCGCGAGCCCGGAGCCTGAGGTGGATGACCACCGGGAAGCGCGGCCGGGCACGCGCATGAGCGCTGCTGCGTTCCGCCGTTCGCCTGGGCAGCCCCAACGCTTGCGTCGCGCCGGCGCGCGAGTGTCTTCGGGGAGGACTGCTGACTGGGATTTCCAACCATGTTCGATCGCGCCCAATCCACCATCGCCAACGTCGACCCTGAGCTCTGGTCCGTCATCCAGCGCGAGAACCAGCGCCAGGAAGACCACATCGAGCTGATCGCTTCCGAGAACTACGCATCGCCGGCCGTGATGGCCGCGCAAGGCACGCAGCTGACGAACAAGTATGCCGAGGGCTACCCCGGCAAGCGCTACTACGGCGGTTGCGAGTTCGTCGACATCGCCGAGCAGCTCGCGATCGACCGCGTCAAGCAGCTGTTCGGCGCGCGCTTCGCGAACGTGCAGCCGAACTCCGGCTCGCAGGCGAATCAGGGTGTGTTCTTCGGGCTGCTGCAGCCAGGCGACACGATCATGGGGATGAGCCTGTCCGAAGGCGGCCACCTGACCCATGGCATGTCGCTGAACATGAGCGGCAAATGGTTCAAGGTCGTCAGCTACGGGCTCACCGCAGCCGAGGAGATCGACTACGACGCGATGGAGCGCACCGCACACCAGCACAAGCCCAAGCTGATCATTGCCGGCGCGTCGGCCTACAGCCTGCACATCGACTTCGCGCGCTTCGCGAAGGTCGCGAAAGACATCGGCGCGTACTTCATGGTCGACATGGCGCACTACGCGGGCCTGATCGCCGCGGGCGTCTATCCGAACCCGGTGCCGCATGCCGACGTCGTCACGTCGACCACGCACAAGAGCCTGCGCGGCCCGCGCGGCGGCATCATCCTGATGAACGACGAGGAGATCGCGAAGAAGATCAACAGCGCGATCTTCCCGGGCATCCAGGGCGGTCCGCTGATGCACGTGATCGCGGCCAAGGCCGTCGCGTACCAGGAGGCGTTGGCGCCCGAGTTCAAGGCGTATCAGCAGCAGGTCGCGAAGAATGCGGTCGTGCTGGCCCAGACGCTGATCGAGCGCGGGCTGCGCATCGTCAGCGGCCGCACCGAAAGCCACGTGATGCTGGTCGACCTGCGGCCCAAGAACCTGACAGGCAAGGAAGCCGAAGCGGTGCTGCAGCGCGCGCACATGACCTGCAACAAGAACGGCATCCCGAACGATCCGCAAAAGCCGATGGTCACGAGCGGCATCCGCCTCGGCACGCCGGCGCTGACGACGCGCGGCTTCAAGGAGGCCGAGACGCGCCGCACCGCCAACCTGATCGCCGACGTGCTCGACAACCCGCACGACGAGGCGAACATCGCCGCGGTGCGCGCGAAGGTCGCCGAGCTGACGCGCGACTTCCCGGTCTACCGCTGACGTTCCAACACGAGGCCGGCGTCGCCGACGCGACTCCGGCTCGTCCCCATGCGTTGCCCTTTCTGCAGTCACGAAGAAACCCAGGTCGTCGAGACCCGCGACTCGGACGAAGGCGATGTCGTGCGCCGGCGCCGCCGCTGCCACAGCTGCGACAAGCGCTTCACGACGTACGAACGCGCCGAGATCGCGCTGCCGGCGGTCGTCAAGAAGGACGGCACGCGCGCCGACTTCGACATCGCGAAGATTCGCGCGTCGATGACGCTCGCGCTGCGCAAGCGGCCGGTCAGCGTCGAGCAGATCGACGCGGCGATGGAGCGCATCCAGGACAAGCTGCTGAACAGCGGCGCGCGCGAGGTACCGTCGGCCCGGCTCGGCGAGCTCGTGATGCGCGAGCTCAAGCGCATCGACAAGGTCGCGTACGTGCGCTTCGCATCGGTGTACCGCAGCTTCGAGGACGTCGACGAGTTCCGGCAGCTGATCCGCGACATCTGAGCGCGACCCGGCGGCAAGCGCCGGTCAGGAGTATCCCGGCCCCCGCGCGGGGGAGCCGCGCAAGGTGCCCCTGCCAGTGTGTCGGCTTGAACCGGCGCGAGCCTTCCTGAAGGGGACGCGCGCGGCCGCGCCGATTCCTAAAGTCTTCCCCCATCGACTCGATCGAGTCACCAAGGGGAGACGAGATGAACAACCAACAAGGCCAGCGCGGCATCACGCTGATCGAAGCCTGTGTCACGCTGGCCGTGGTGACCACGGTTGCGGCCAGTGCCGCACCCGGCATGCGCAGCCTGATAGCCGCGCGCCGGCTCGACGGCACCGCCAGCCAGCTCGGACGTGACCTGCAGTTCGCGCGCGGCACGGCAATCGCCCGCAACCAGCGCGTGCGCTTCAGCCTGCATGGCACGCCGGACGGCAGCTGCTACGTGGTTCACACCGGCGGTGCCGACGAGTGCGAATGCGGTCGCGGCGACGGCCCCGCTGTCTGCCACGGCGATGCACGCGAGCTCCGCACGGTTCGCCTGTCCGGCACGGACCGCGTCGCCATGCACAGCAACGTCGCCTCGATCCTGTTCGATCCGCTGCATGGCACCAGCACGCCGACCGGCACGCTGCGTCTGGTCGGCGCCGACGGCCGCGAGGTGCGCCAGATCGTCAACGTGATGGGCCGGGTCCGCGCCTGCTCGCCGCAAGGCAGCGTGCCCGGCTATCGGGCGTGCTGAGGAGCGCGCGATGAAGACGACCAAGACCGCCACGCTCCGGGCCGCGCACCGCCATGCCGCCGCCGGCTTCACGCTGATCGAAACGCTGGCGGCGACGGCGATCGTCGGCGTGCTCGCCAGCATCGCGTACCCGAGCTTCGAAGGCCCGATCCTGAAGGCACGGCGGACCGAAGGGCTGACCGCCCTGATGACATTGCAGATGGCCGAGGAACGTTGGCGCTCGAACAACCGCCGCTATGCGACGCTGGACGAGCTCGGCAGTCCCGCGACGACGTCGACCAGGCTCTATGCGCTGCAAGTCGTCTCGGCCGACGAGAACGGCTACGAGCTGCGCGCCACGGCGGCCGGCGCGCAGGCGCGCGACCGTGCGTGCCGGCGGCTGACGCTCAGCGTCTCGGGCGCGAACGCCGTGCAGGCCTCGGGACCGGACGCCACGACGACGAACGACGCGGCCGCGAACCGGCGCTGCTGGGGCCTGTGATGATGCGCGGACAGAACGCCCACGGCCTGTCGCTGGTCGAGCTGCTGGTCGGCATCGCACTCTCGCTGCTGATCGCCGCGGCAGCCACCACGCTGCTGGTCGACAACCTGCGCGAGAACCGCAAGCTGCTGACCGACGCGCGCGTCACCCAGGAGCTGCGCGGCGCCGTGGACTTGATCGTCCGCGAGGTACGCCGCGCCGGTTATTGGGGCGCTGCGGCGACGTCCGGCCTGCCAGCACCGGCCGCCACGACCGCGTCCGGCAGCGGCAGCGCCAAACCCAACCCTTACGCCGCGATCGCGCCGGACACCGCCGCCTCCGACGCGATCGCGCTGCGCTACTCGCAAGACGGTGCCACCGACAACGACACCGTCGACAGCGCCGAGCAGTTCGGCTTCCGGCTGCGCAGCGGCGCCATCGAGGCGCAACTCGGCGAACGCAACTGGCAGGCGCTGACCGACGCGACGACGCTGGTCGTCACGCATCTGCGCGTAACGCCGCACGTCGAAAGCGTCGAGCTCGAGTCCGCCTGCAGCCTCGCGTGCGCCGGCACGCCGTCATGCACCGCGCCGCTCGTCCGCGTGCGCAGCCTGGCCATCGAGATCGGCGCGCGCGCCGCCACCGACGCGGCCGTGACGCGCACCGCACGCACGACCGTCCGGCTGCGCAACGACGACGTGTCGGCCGGTTGCGCGGCCTGACGCCGCATCCCCACCACCTCCACGGGTTCCGAGATGACTGCACACCCTCACCTCGTGCGCCGCCAACGCGGACTCGCCGCGCTGGTCGTCACGCTGCTGCTGTTCCTCGCGATGGTGCTGGCCGCACTGTTCGTCAACCGGCATCTGTTGTTCGAGCAGCGCAGCGCGACGAACCAGTACCGCGCGAGCCAGGCGTTCGAGGCCGCCGAGGCCGGGCTCGAATGGGCGCTGGCGCAGCTCAACAA
>DATEFR010000173.1:0-5015 GCA_035280545.1 Burkholderiaceae bacterium
GCGCCACGCGTGCGCCCCGGCGATGCCGACGCCGGCCGAGCTCGCGCATTGGTTCAGCGGCACGCGCAACCCCAAGGTCGACGCCGACCGCCACCTCGCGCACCTGCACCGCACGACCTGCGCGCGCCCGCAGTGGCCCGAACTCAACGTGCTGGCCTTCGACCACCGCAGCCAGTTCTACGAGCTGGCCCGCGAGGCTGGCGCGAGCGAGTCGCGATTGCCGCGCCTGAAACGCCTGCTGGTGCAGGCAGCCGAACAAGTCGAACGCAGCCGCGGCTTGCAAGGACGCATCGGCGTGTTGGCCGACGGCCGCTATGGCGAAGATGCCCTCGCGGCGGCCACTGGCCGCGGCTGGTGGGTGGGCCGGCCGGTCGAGCTGCCGGGCTCGCGCCCGCTGCGCTTCGACGGAACCCTCGCGATCGGCTCGCAGCTCGTCAGTTGGCCGGCCGAGCAGGTCGTCAAATGCCTGGTGCACTACCACCCCGACGACCCTGCGCCGCTGCGGCTCGATCAGGAGCAGGGTCTGCTCGCGTTGTGGGAGGCCACGCGTGCGAGCGGCCATGAGCTGCTGCTCGAGCTGATCACGCCGCGTGACGGCACGCCAAGCGGCGCGGCCGACGCCGCGGTGCTGCGCGCGGTCCAGCGGCTCTACAACCTGGGACTCAAGCCCGACTGGTGGAAGCTCGCGCCGATGGCGCCGGCCTCGTGGCAGGCGCTGGGCGCGCTGGTGGCCGAACGCGACCCGCATTGCCGCGGCGCCGTGATCCTCGGCTTGAATCAGCCGCTGGCCGAGTTGGCGAGCGGCTTCGCGCAGGCGACGCATCCCATCGTCAAGGGTTTCATGGTCGGGCGCACGCTGTGGGCCGAGGCGAGCCTCGCGTGGCTGAAGGGCTCGATGACCGACGACGCATTGATCGACGCGGTGGCGCATCGCTTCGCGGCCTTGGTCGATGCCTGGCGCGCCACGCGCGGCGGCCACGGCGGCGTGGCGCCCGCAACGACGAGGCAAGCGGCATGAACAACGGCAGCGTACGCCTGACGATGGCGCAGGCCCTGGTCCGGCACCTCGCGGCATTGCGCATCGAACGCCACGACGGCAGCGTCGTGCCGTATCTCGGGGGCGTGTTCGCGATCTTCGGCCACGGCAATGTCGCCGGGCTCGGCGAAGCGCTGCAAGCTGAACGCGCGGCGCTCCCGACCTTGCGCGCACACAACGAGCAGGCGATGGCGCACACCGCGATCGCGTACGCCAAGGCGCAGTTCCGCGAGCGCGCGATGGCGGTCACGACCAGCATCGGCCCCGGCGCGACCAACCTCGTCACCGCGGCCGCGCTCGCGCACGTGAACCGGCTGCCGCTGCTGATGCTGCCCGGCGACGTGTTCGCATCACGCGCGCCCGACCCGGTGCTGCAGCAGGTCGAGGATTTCGCCTCGGGCGACATCAGCGCGAACGATTGCTTCCGCCCGGTGGTGCGCTGGTTCGACCGCGTCACGCGTGCCGAGCAGATCTTGAGCAGCCTGCCGCACGCGATCCGGGTGATGACCGACCCGGCCCTGTGCGGCCCGGTGTGCCTCGCGCTGCCGCAGGACGTGCAGACGCATGCGTTCGATTGCCCCGAGCGCTTCCTGCAGCCCGATGTGATCCGCATCCGGCGCCCGCCGTGCGACGAGCGCGAGCTGCACGCGGCGCTCGCTCTGCTGCGCGGTGCGAAGCGCCCGCTGATCGTCGCCGGCGGCGGCGTGCTGTACAGCCAGGCGTGGGACGCGCTGCGCACATTCGCCGAATCGCACGGCGTGCCGGTGGCCGAGACACAGGCCGGCAAGAGCAGCCTGGCCTGGGACCATGCGCTGAACCTCGGCGCGATCGGCGTCACCGGCTCGCCCGCCGCCAACGCACTCGCCGCCGAGGCCGACGTCGTGCTCGGCATCGGCACGCGGCTGCAGGACTTCACCACCGGCTCGCGCAGCCTGTTCGCACAAGCGCGGCTCGTGAGCCTCAACGTGCAACCGTTCGATGCGGCGAAGTGGCGCGGTGTCGCGCTGGTCGCCGACGCGCGCGCCGGGCTCGCGCAACTGGCTGCGGCGCTCGGCGCTTGGCACGCCGAGGCGGCGTGGACCGATCGGGCGCAAAGCAGCGCCGCACGCTGGGCTGCGCGCGTCACCGAACTGACGAGCGCGCCGGTACCGCGCGACACGCTGCCGTACGACGCCGAGGTGATCGGGGCGGTGCGCGAGTCGGCGGGCGACTCGCCATCGCGCGACATCGTCGTCTGCGCGGCCGGCACGCTGCCCGCCGAGCTCCACAAGCTCTGGCGCGCGGCCCACCCCGGCGGCTACCACATGGAGTACGGCTACTCGTGCATGGGCTACGAGATCGCCGGCGGCCTCGGGGTGAAGCTGGCGCGGCCCGAGGCGGAGGTCATCGTGATGGTCGGCGACGGTTCGTACCTGATGCTGAATTCCGAGATCGCCACGTCGGTGCTGCTGGGCCGAAAGCTGATCGTCGTCGTGCTCGACAACCGCGGCTACGGCTGCATACACCGGCTGCAGCGTGCAAGCGGCGGCGCGCGCTTCAACAACATGCTGGACGATTGCGTGCCCGAGGGCGGCGCGATGCCGGCGATCGACTTCGCGCAGCATGCGGCGAGCCTGGGGGCCGACGCGGTGCACGTCGCGAACGTCGCCGAGCTCAAGGCCGCGATGACGAAGGCGCGCGCCGCGACCCGCACGCAGGTGCTGGTGATCAACACCACGGCCGAGCGCACGACCGACGACGGCGGCTGCTGGTGGGAGGTGGCGATCCCCGAAGTTTCGCAACGCCGCGAGGTCGAGCATGCGCGTGCCGCGTATCTCGCGGCCAAGACGCGTCAGCGCCCCTGATCCGGGGCTTCCCCAACGAATGGAGTTCAACACGCAATGACTTGGAACGTCCGCATCGGCATCAACCCGATCTCATGGAGCAACGACGATCTGCCCGAGCTCGGCGGCGAGACACCACTCGAGACCGCGCTGCGCGAAGGCGCCGAGATCGGCTACGAAGGCTTCGAGCTCGGCAACAAGTTCCCGCGCGAGCCGGCCGCGCTGAAGGCCAAGCTCGATGAATTCGGTGTCGCCTGCGTGTCCGGCTGGTACTCGGGCCATCTGGCCGAGGGCAGCGTCGACGCCGAGATCGATAGGGTCGCCGCGCATGCCGAGAAGCTGCAGTTCAACGGCTGCCGCGTGATGGTGTATGGCGAGGTTGCCGGCAGCATCCAGGGCCGGATCGACACGCCGCTCGCGCAACGCCCGCGGTTTCGCAGCGGCGCCGACTGGGAGGCCTACGGAGCGCGGCTCAACGCGTTCGGCGAACACCTGACCGCGCGCTATGGCCTGACGCTGGCCTATCACCACCACATGGGCGCGTACTGCGAGTCTCCCGACGACATCGACCGGCTGATGGCCTGCACCGACGAGCGTGTCGGGCTGCTGTTCGACACGGGCCACGCGTATTTCGGCGGCGCGATCGATCCGGCCGCGCTGCTCGAGCGCCATCTGAAGCGCGTGGTGCACGTGCACTGCAAGGACGTGCGGGCCGACGTGATCGCACGGGCGCGCAACGACGGCTGGTCGTTCCTGACCGGCGTGCTGAACGGCACGTTCACGGTGCCCGGCGACGGCGCGATCGACTTCGGCCGGGTGCTGCGGCTGTTGCACGCGGCGGGCTACCAGGGCTGGCTGGTCGTCGAAGCGGAACAGGATCCCGCGGTGGCCCCGAGCTATCTCTATGCGAAGAAGGGCTACGAGACGCTGAAGCGCCTCGTTCAGGAGGCACAGGCATGACATCCCCGCTGTTGGCCAAGGCCCGGCCCGAAGGGCGCGAGATCGTCGAGGTGACGCCACAACGCGCCGGCTGGACCTACGTGGGGTTTCGCGCGCTGCGGCTTGCGGCCGGCGAGAGCGAAGCGGTCGCTACCGCCGAGCGCGAGCTGTGCCTGGTCGTGCTGAGCGGCTCGGTCGATGTGCAGATCGACAGCGGCGGCCACGGCCACAGCTTCGAGAACCTCGGGCGCCGCAACAGCGTGTTCGATCCCGAGCCGCCGGCCGCGGTTTATGTGCCGGCCGGCCACACGGTGTACTTGCGGGCGCGGCGCGACGCCGAGCTCGCGCTGTGCAGTGCACCGTCCGACACGCGGCCGCGCCGGGTGCGGCTGATCGATCCATCCAGCATGAGACGCAGCACACGCGGCCAGGGCAGCAACACGCGCTACGTCTGCGACATCCTGCCGCATGACGACCCGACCGCCGCGCATCTGCTGGTCGTCGAGGTGCTGACGCCGGCCGGGCACTCGTCGAGCTATCCGCCGCACAAGCACGACACCGACGCGCTGCCCCACGAGACGCAGCTCGAGGAGACCTACTACCACCGCATCCATCCGCCGCAAGGCTTCGCGTTCCAGCGTGTCTACACCGATGACCGCAGTCTCGACGAAGCGATGGCCGTCGAGGACCACGACGTCGTGATGGTGCCGCGCGGCTACCACCCGGTCGTCGCAGCGCACGGCTACGACGTCTACTACCTGAATGTGATGGCCGGACCGGGCCGGCACTGGGTGTTCAAGAACGATCCGGCTCACGAGTGGATGTTGAAGCGCTGATCGTCCGCGTGGCCGCACCGGTCCGAGGCGCCGCTATGCTGCGCCGATTCATGGACTGGAGCATCCGATGCTGCGCGAGAACGTTCTGCCCGACTATTTCCATACCCGCCAGGCCGGCACCTTGCCCGACCGCTACGGCCTGCGCGTGACCGAGATCGCCGAAGGCCGCATGCAGATGCAGATGGAGCTGCAGCCCTGGATGATGGCGCCGAACGGGTTCCTGCACGCTGCGAGCGTGATCGTGCTGGCCGACAGCTGCGCCGGTTACGCCACGATCGCGCATCTTCCCGAAGGCGCGAAGGGCTTCACGACGATCGAGCTGAAGAGCAACTTCCTCGGCACCGCGACGAGCGGCATGCTGCGCACCGAATGCCTGGCCGA
>DATEFR010000174.1:0-4384 GCA_035280545.1 Burkholderiaceae bacterium
GCTCTCCCGCTTCGTGCTGCACTGGGGCGAAATGGGCACCCGCTGGGGCGTGAACCGCACGGTCGCGCAGATCCACGCGTTGCTGTTCATCAGCGGCCGGCCCATGCATGCCGAGGAGATCGTCGAGACACTGGGCGTCGCACGCTCGAACGTCAGCAACAGCCTGCGCGAGCTGCAGAGCTGGAACCTGGTGCGGCTGGTGCATCTGGAAGGCGACCGGCGCGACCACTTCGAGACCTCGGGTGATGTCTGGGAGCTGCTGCGCACCATCGTGCGCGAGCGCCAGCGCCGCGAGATCACGCCGACGATCACGGTGCTGCGCGAGCTGCTCGCCGACCCCGCGCTGGCGAAGGAGCCGGCCGCCGCGCGGCTGCGCATGCGCGAGACGCTCGAGCTGCTGGACACGCTGACGGCGTGGAGCGACCAGATGCTGACGCTGGACACCGCGACCTTGACCAAGGTGCTGAAGCTCGGCGCAAAGATCAAGAAGCTGATGGCCTCCGAACCCGCCGCCGGCGAACGGGCGCGCCGTGCCGAGATCAATCCGGCGCATCTGCTCGGGCCCTGATGGGCTCACTTTTTTTGACCGTCAGTTTCTGTTTTGACTGAAACCAAGGAAAGACGATGAGCGCCTCGCACGACCGTCCTGCCGCCGATTGGCCGTTGACCTTGTTCTACGACGCGGCGTGCCCGGTGTGCTCGCTCGAGATGGATCACCTGCGCGAGCGCGACCGTCTCGGCCGGTTGGTCTTCGTCGACATCGCCGCGCCCGGCTTCGATCCCGGTGCATACGGCACGACCCTCGCCGCGATGAACGCGCAGATCCACGCGCAGCGGCCCGACGGCTCGATGCTGCAGGGCGTCGACGTGCTGCGTCTCGCGTACGGCGCGGTCGGGCTGGGCTGGGTGATGCAGGCGTCGGGCTGGCCGCTGCTGCGGCCGCTGGCCGACGTCGGCTACCGGCTGTTCGCGCGCCATCGCATCGCGATCTCGCACGCCGCGGCGCCGTTGATCCAGGCGCTGCGCGAGCAACGCGCGCGCCAGACGCTGCGCCGCATGAACGCATGCGGCGCCGGCCAGTGCGCCGCGGCGCGACCCGCGCGCGATCACGTCCACGACCCGAGCCACAGGAGGACATCATGAGAGTGCTGGTGTGCGGGGCCACCGGTTGCGTCGGCACGGCCGTCGCCAACGCGCTGCGTTCGCGCGGCCACACGGTCGTCGCCGGTGCGCGGCGTGCGGGCGGCGGGCGCGACAGCCTGCAGCTCGACTTCATGCAGCCGGTCGAGCCGGCGGCGTGGCGCGATCGCCTGCGCGAGCGGCGCATCGATGCGGTCGTCAACTGCGTCGGCATCCTGATGGCCTCGCGCACGCAGAGTTTCGAGCGCATCCACACCGCCGGGCCGGTCGAGCTGTTTCGCGGCGCCGCGCAAGCCGGCGTCGCGCGGGTGGTGCAGATCTCGGCGCTGGGCGTGGACGACGACGCAGCCGCCCTCGCGTCGCCGTACCTGCACAGCAAGCGCTGCGCCGACGACGCGCTCGCCGCGCTGACTATCGACGCCGCGGTGCTGCGGCCCTCGCTGGTGTTCGGCCCGAACAGCCAGAGCGGCGCGCTGTTCGCCACGCTGGCGAGCCTGCCGCTGATCGGCCTGCCGGGCCGCGGACGCCAACGCGTGCAGCCCCTCCACGTGTTCGAGCTGGCCGAAGCGGTCGTGCGCCTGCTCGAGCAGGACCAGCCGTGCCGTGGCGTCTACATGCTGGGCGGCGCCGCCGCGCTGAGCTACCGCGAGATGCTCGCGCAATACCGTGAGGCGCTGCAGCTCGGCGCGCCGCTGTGGCTGCCGCTGCCGATGCCGCTGATGCGTGTCGCCGCGTGGGCCGCCGAGGCGTTGCCGCAGAAGGTCTTCTGCCGCGACACGATCGCGATGCTGGAGCGCGGCAGCGTGCCGGCCGACAACGCCGCGCCGCGCCTGCTCGGGCGTGCGCCGAGCAGCCTCGCGCATGGCCTCGCGGTCACGCCGCCGCAGGGCTGGATAGACCTGCGCGTCGAGATGCCGCCGGCGGTCGCGCTGGCGCTGCGCCTGTCCATCGTCGCGATGTGGTGGATCACCGCGCTGGTCACGACGCTGATGCCCGAGGCGTCGGGCGTGCTGCGCCTGCTCGCGCGCTGCGGCTTCGATGGCCGCGCCGGCGTGGCCGTGATGATCGCGTCGTGCACGCTGAACACGGTGCTGGGCACCTTGCTGCTGCGCCGACCGGCACCGTGGGTCTGGCCGCTGCAGATCGCCGCGGTGCTCGGCTACACGCTGACCGCGGCGATCAACATGCCGGAGCTGACGCTGGACCATTGCGGCCCCCTGCTGAAGAACGTGCCGCTGATCGCACTGATGACGGTGCTGTGGCTGGCGCAGCCGTGGCGTGACGTCGTCGCGGCGCAGCGCTCGCCACGGCGGGCGACGCCAGCGGCTCGCGGTGGCCCCGATCGCCCCGCGCTGCGCATCGCACGGGACTGACGACGCCTGTCGCGGCGCGCAGCGGCCGGCAGGGTCATGGCGGCTGGGGCGCCGAGCATCGGTCTGCTAAGGTGGCCCGGTGCACACCTTGAATCTGCTGATGCTGGCCGGCGGGCTGCTGGTGTTCACGAGCCTGCTGGCCGGCGTGCTGTCGGCTCGGCTGGGGCTGCCGTTCCTGCTCGTGTTCCTGATCGCCGGGATGTTGACCGGCGTCGACGGGCCGCTGGGCGTGTCGTTCGACAGCGTGCCGCTCGCCGCAGCGGTCGGCAACGTGGCGCTGGCGCTGATTCTGCTCGAAGGCGGTGCCAGCACGCGCATGGAGACGTTTCGTCGCGGGGCGCGGCCCGGCGTGCTGCTGGCCAGCGTGGGCGTGCTGCTGACGGCGGGGCTGGTGGCCATCGTCGCGATGCGGGTGCTGGGGCTGGACTGGCGCTACGGCCTGCTGCTCGGCGCGATCGTCGGCTCGACCGACGCGGCTGCGGTGTTCTCGACCTTGCGCCAGGCCGGCGTGCGCCTGCATGACAAGGTCACCGCGACGCTGGAGATCGAGTCCGGCCTGAACGACCCGATGGCGGTGTTCCTCACGCTCGCGCTGACCGCGGCGATCCAGGCGCATGCCGGCTTCCAGGAGGTCGCGCTGCTGTTTGCCGCGCAGGCCGGCTTCGGCACCGTGATCGGCCTGGCGGGCGCCGCCGCGGTGGCCTGGCTGCTGCGCAAGCTGACGCTGACCGTCGAGCAGGGCGGCATCGCCTCGCTGATCATCGTCTCGGGCGGGTTCGCCGTGTTCGCGGCGTCGGGTCTGCTCGAGGGCTCCGGTTTTCTCGCGATCTACCTGTACGGGCTGCGCTTACGCGAGCGGGCCGAGCAGGTCGTGCATGCGGCGTCGTCGGCGCTCGATGGGTTTGCCTGGGCCGCGCAGGCGACGCTGTTCCTGCTGCTGGGACTGGTGGTCATCCCGCACGAGCTGCTGGGCTCGCTGGGCGCGACGATCGCGATCGCGGCGACGCTGATGTTCATCGCGCGGCCGGTGGCCGTCTGGCTGTGTCTGGCGCCGCTGGGCTTCGCGTCGCGCCAGATCGGCTTCATCGCGTGGGTCGGGTTGCGCGGCGCGGTGCCCATCGTGATCGCGCTCGTGCCGCTGATGCGCGGCGTGCCCGGCAGCCCGCACTTCTTCAACGTGACGTTCGCGGTCGTGCTGGCGTCGCTGCTGCTGCAGGGCACGACGCTGGGCTGGGCCGCGAAGGCGCTGAGGGTCGAGGAGCCGCCGCCCAAGGCGCCGCCGGACCAGCGCCCGGTGCACGGCCGGCTCGTGCTCGACGCCGAGCTGCCGTTGGCCGATGTGTTCGAGTTCTTCCAGCTGCCGCTGCCCGAGCAGGCCGAGGCGGTGAGCCTGCGCGAGTGGATGGTCGACAGCCTGTCGCGCGACCTGCGCGAGGGCGACGGCATCGACTGGCACGGTGCGCGCTTCGAGGTCGGCACGCTGCGCGACGGGCAGATCGTGCGCATCCGCCTGCAGCTGGCGTCGCGCGCGAAGGTGGCGAGCGGATGAGTGCCGTCGTGATCGCTGACAACGCCTCGGCGCTGCACGAGCGCTGGTTCGCGCGCCAGGGTTGGACGCCGTTCCCCTTCCAGCGCGAGGTCTGGGAGGCGATGCGTGCCGGCCGCAGCGGGCTGCTGCATGCGACGACCGGCGCCGGCAAGACCTACGCCGTCTGGTTCGGCGCGCTGGCCCGTGCCGAGGCGCTGGGCATCGCCGCCGTGCCGCGCGGCGATTCGCGCGCCGCCAGCCCACCGCTGGGTGTTCTGTGGCTGACGCCGATGCGCGCGCTCGCCGCCGACTCGGCGCGCGCGCTGCGCCGGCCGCTGATCGA
>DATEFR010000175.1:0-2353 GCA_035280545.1 Burkholderiaceae bacterium
CTTCGCGAAGCCCAGCGTGCCGGGGCCGAACACCTGGCGGTAGTCCAGCTCCTGGAACGCCTCGCGATCGCGCTGGTCGCTCGCGACCTGGCCGATCAGGAGCAGCATCGGCGTGCTGTCCTGGAACGCGGTGTGCAGCCCAATGCTCGCATTGGTCGCGCCGGGGCCGCGGGTCACGAAGCAGACGCCGGGCCGCCCGCTGAGTTTGCCCTGCGCCTCGGCCATGAAGGCGGCGCCGCCCTCCTGCCGGCAGGCGATGAACCGGATCCGGTCGCGGTGCTCGTGCAAGCCGTCGAGCGCCGCGAGGAAACTCTCGCCCGGCACGCCGAACACGGTGTCCACGCCTTGTGCGATCAGCGCTTCGATGAGCGCGTGGCCGGCGAGACGTTCGGGATGGGCTTCGGTGGCAGTTGTCGACGGCATCGGGCGGATCATGGAGGCAGCGGGATGGCGCAAGTGTGCCTCGTTCCCCGCCCGGCGTTGATCCGGGCGACGGTGACGCGAAGATCAGGCCGGCGCCAGCGCCGTGCGCCGCACATGGCGCACGTTGAACGCGTTGACGATCAGCACCGCCTGCACCGCCGCGATGCCGAGCCAGACCAGCGCGGGCTGGCGGTGGTCCATCAGCGTGCCGAACAGCAACGGCGCGATCGCCTGGCCGATGTCCAGCCCGGAGTACACGACACCGTAGACGCGCCCGGTCGCGTTCGGCGGCGAGGCGCGCTTGACGATCAGGTCGCGCGACGGCCCGGCGATGCCGGCACCCAGCCCCATCAGCCCGAACAGCACCGGCACCAGCGGCGCCGGAACCGACGCAAAGCCGAGCACGATCGCGATGGTTGCCGCGCCGCCGAAGCCGGCTGCGATCACCCGCTCGCAGCGCGCCGGATCGGCCGCGCCCGAGACCAGGAAGCCGCCCGCCACCATGCCGCAGGCCGCGCAGATCATGTAGACCGGCAGGCACGCGCCGACCAGGTTGACCGGCACCGCATGCAACTGCCGCGCCGCCTCCGGCGCGAACGCCTGCACGCCGCTCAGCGCCATTGCATACAGGAGGAAGAAGCCGAAGCACATCCACACCGCGGGAATCGCGAGGAAGCCGAAACTACTGTCCGGCCGCGCGGCCGGCATCGCGGCGTCGGCCTTTGTCGGCGACACGACCATGTCGTCGAGTGCGAGGCTCGCCCGGTTCCACCACAACACCAGCAGCACCGCGAACGCGAGCACGCCGGCGGCAACCAGCGCGACGCGCCACGAGTACGCGATGGCCAGCGGCGTCAGCAGCGCGGGCGCCAGCGCCCAGCCCAGGCTGCCGGTGATGCCGTGCACGCTGAACGCATGACCCAGCCGCTGCGGGTGCACCTTGCGGTTCAGCAGCGTGTAGTCGACCGGATGGAACACGCCGTTGCCGACGCCGGCGACGACCGAGCACAGCGCGAGCGTCCAGTAGCTCGGGCTCGCCGCGAAGCCGAACGCCGCGCTGCCGAGCAGCGCGAGGCCGAGGAACAGCACCGGCCGCGGCCCGTAGCGGTCGACCGCGAAGCCCGACAGCGCCTGCACCGCGCACGAGACGATGAAGAAGATGGACATCAGCAGGCCCAGCTCGGTGAAGCTGACGCCGAACGCGTCCTTCAGCCACGGGAACAGCGGCGCGAGCAGGAGCTGGCTGAAGTGGCTGATGCTGTGGGCCAGGCCGACCAGTGCGATCAGCTTGGCGTCCTGGCGAGCCGAAGGCCCGGGCATCGGGGTCGGCGATGGGAGGGTCGAGGTGGTCGTCGTCATGGCGTGTCGGCACGATGCTAGCCGGGCCAAGCGCGGCCGGATTACGATAGCTTGTCAAGTTCTGTCGAGATCCTGCCAATGACCGCCGCGCCGCCAACGCCCTCGCTGTCGACTCCCAACCGCTCGCTGCCGCGCGGCACGGCACCGCCGATCGCGCCGTTGACGCCGCACCTGTTCCGCCCCGATGCCCATCGCCCGCTGCGCGGCAAGCGCCATCACCTGAACGCCGACACGCAGGTCATCCCGCATCACCACGACTGGGGCCAGGTCGTGCTGTCGACCACCGGCGTCGTTCGATTGACGGTGGATCGCGGCACCTACATCGTCCCGCCGTCGCGCGCACTGTGGGTGCCGCCGGGCGTGGAGCATGCGGTCACGGTGGTCGAGGACACCGAGCTGCTGACGCTGTACCTGCACCAGCCGCGCGGCCGGCATGGCCCCGGCGTCGCGCGCGAGCACGCCGCCGAGTGGCGGCAGTGCCGCGTGCTCGAGGTCTCGCCGCTGCTGCGCGCGCTTGCGCTCGAGCTGGACATGCGGCCCGACGGCCGCGACCCCGTGCCGCTGGACCGCG
>DATEFR010000176.1:0-11229 GCA_035280545.1 Burkholderiaceae bacterium
CGAGGACACGATCGCCGCGTTCAAGGGCCGCGCGATCGCGACCTTCCACACCGAAGGCGCCGGCGGCGGCCATGCGCCGGACATCATCAAGTGCGCGGGCTTGTCGAACGTGCTGCCGTCGTCGACCAACCCGACGATGCCCTACACGGTCAACACCATCGACGAGCATCTGGACATGCTGATGGTGTGCCACCACCTGGATGCCGGCATCGCCGAAGACCTCGCGTTCGCCGAGAGCCGCATCCGCCGCGAGACGATCGCGGCCGAAGACATCCTGCACGACATCGGCGTGTTCTCGATGATGTCCTCCGACAGCCAGGCGATGGGCCGCGTCGGCGAGGTGATCATCCGCACCTGGCAGACCGCGGACAAGATGAAGCAGCAGCGCGGATGGCTCACCCCGCCCTCCGTTCGGGCTGAGCCTGTCGAAGCCCTTGCCCGCAACGACAACTTCCGCGTCAAGCGCTACATCGCGAAATACACGATCAACCCGGCGATCACGCAAGGCATCGCGCACGTCGTCGGCTCGGTCGAGCCGGGCAAGCTGGCCGACCTGGTGCTGTGGAAGCCGGCGTTCTTCGGCGTCAAGCCCAGCCTGATCCTCAAGGGCGGCATGATCGCCGCCGCCGCGATGGGCGACCCGAACGCGAGCATCCCGACGCCGCAGCCGGTGCACTACCGCCCGATGTTCGGCGCATACGGCGCGGCGATGAACGCGGCCTGCGTCACCTTCGTGTCGCAAGCGTCGCTCGAGGCCGGCGTGCCGCAGAAGCTCGGGCTGCATCGCAAGGCGGTCGCGGTGAAGCACACGCGCACGATCAGCAAGGCCGACATGATCCACAACAGCGGCACGCCGAAGATCGAGGTCGACGCGCAGACCTACGAGGTGCGCGCCGACGGCCTGCTGCTGACCTGCGAGCCGGCCACGACGCTGCCGATGGCGCAGCGGTATTTCCTGTTCTGATACCGGCAGTACGATCGGCTCAGTGCTCCCTTGCAGTCGCGGCTCGCGCGCTGGATCATCCTGGCCGGGAGCCGAGCATCAGCGGCGCTCGACTTGCAAATGTTCAAGAGAGGCGCCCACCGAGTACTTGGCCATCAGACTCGAACAAACTCGATGATCCCTTCCGCCTTGCGTTGGACGCGCAATTGGTGCTCCGACAACAGGTCGAACACCGCGGGCTCGAGATCGTGATTGAGCGTCAGCCCGGCAAGATCGCCGAGGCTGCAGACGGGATGACCCTCGATGGCGCTGAAGTCCGGGCTGTGTGCCACGGCGACGGCCTTGCCCGAGTGCCTGACGGCAGCACTGTACAGGCGGGCGGCACCGGGGTACCGACTCACCACGCGTCCACGCGTGTCGACCCCCGAGATCACGATCACGCTCAGGTCCACCGGGCGTGACAGCAGGCCCAGCTCTGCGGCTGGACCCGACAGGCCCGGTTCGTCCGCGCTGTGCAGGCCTCCGGTGACATGGAGCTCGCACTGCAGGAAGCTCTTGGCGACGGTCGCCATGGACAGATCGTGGATCGTCAACGCGATGCCCTGGCGCACGACCAGTTGCGGGAGCATTCGAAGCGCGATGCCACCGCTGCTCAAAAACACCGACATGCCGTCCTCGATCCAACGCATGGCGGCGGCGGCGACCTCGGCCTCGCCCGCGCCCTGCGGCGCATCCGGTTCGCGGGGCTGATGGTTCGCGCTCTGCAGCGCCGGGTTGTATCTGGCCTTTCCGAAGGCGCGGACCACGTAGCCCTGGTTCTCCAGGTAGTTGAGGTCGCTGCGTATCGTCACTGACGACACGCCGAGAAGCGCGCTGAGGTCTTCGACGCGTGCTTCCCCCTCCTTACGGACCAGGTCCACGATCGCCAGTCGGCGCTTGAGGGTACTGCTGCCTTCGGATTGCATGTATTTTCAAATGAAAGCCGAAAGGCCTCATACGAAAGTCTGCCGACCCTCCCCAAGACTGTCAACAACCCATCCTGTTTCTCGCGGCGCCCGAGACATTGCGGGAAAACACCGATCGACTGCCAGATTGACAGCTTTCAAGTCGTCAACGATACTTTCGACTCGAAAGATACTGCGCCAAACTCGAAAGGCGCGAACGTCGGAGCACGGCAATGGCCAAGGTCATGACAATCGGCGAGATCCTGGTGGAGATCATGGCAACTCGCCGTGGCCAGACCTTCCGCGAGCCAGGGCTGCTGAAGGGCCCGTATGCCAGCGGTGCACCGGCGATCTTCATCGACCAGGTGGCCAGGCTCGGCCAATCGGCGGGCATCATCGGCTGCGTGGGCGATGACGACTTCGGCCTGCTGAACATCGAGCGCCTCAAGCGCGATGGTGTGAACACCAGCGCGATCCATGTCATCAAGCAGGCGACCACCGGCAGCGCTTTCGTCACCTATCGCGAGGACGGCGAGCGCGACTTCGTCTTCAACATCGTCAACAGTGCGTCGTCGCATTTGAGCGCCGCGCACGTCGACGCCCAGGTTTTGAAAGACTGCCATCACTTCCACGTGATGGGCTCGTCGCTGTTCTCCTTCCGCATCATCGACGCCACCAAGAAAGCGATCGAGATCGTGAAGGCCCAGGGCGGAACGATCTCCTTCGATCCAAACATTCGCAAGGAGATGCTGCGCATCCCGGAGATGCGCGACGCCCTGCGGTACGTGCTCGAATTCACCGACATCTTCCTGCCCAGCGGCCATGAGGTGACGCTGCTGGCCGAAGCGGCGGACGAGGCGAGCGCGGTGAGGGAACTTCACGCGCTGGGCGTCAAGGAGATCGTGATCAAGCGGGGTGCCGACGGTTCGAGCCACTTCGCCGGCGATCAACGCGTGGACGTCGCGGCACTACCCGTTCGAGAGGTGGACCCCACCGGTGCCGGCGACTGCTTCGGCGCCACCTTCACCACGTGCCGCCTCCTGGGCTATCCGCCGCAGAAGGCCCTGCAATACGCCAATGCGGCCGGTGCGTCGGCCGTCAGCCAACTGGGGCCGATGGAAGGCGCTGCGGACTTCGCCGCGCTCGACCTCCTGCTCGCTCAATCTCGTCCGGAGTCGTCATGACATCTGCCCTGCTCGGTCTCGCATCCCGTCGTCGTGCCGGTCAACGCAGCGGGATCTATTCAGTCTGCTCGGCACATCCTCTCGTGATCGAGGCCGCGATGCAGCAGGTTCTCGAGGACGGGACGTCACTGCTGGTGGAAGCGACATCGAACCAGGTCGACCAGTTCGGCGGCTACACGGGCATGCGACCGGCCGACTTTATTACCTTCGTGCAGGAGATCGCGGCACGCGTCGGCCTGGACGCGCAGCGCGTGCTTTTCGGCGGCGACCACCTCGGCCCCAACCCCTGGCGCGACCGTCCCGCCGAAGAAGCCATGTCGCTGGCCAAGGAGCTGCTGGCGACCTATGCCGCGGCCGGTTTCGCGAAGCTTCACCTGGACGCGAGCATGCGTTGCGCCGACGACCCGCCGGCGCTGGACGACCGGGTCGTGGCCGAGCGCGCCGCGTCGCTGTGCGCCGCCGCCGAATCTGCCGCACGGGGCACCAGGCCCGTTTATGTGATCGGCACCGAAGTGCCGGTCCCCGGAGGCGCGGCCGAATCGCTGGCTCACGTCGAGGTCACGGCCCCGGAGTCCGCACAACGAACCATCGACGTGCACGAGGAGGCCTTTTCCTCTGCAGGCCTGCACGATGCGTGGACCCGCGTTGTGGCGCTCGTGGTGCAGCCCGGCGTCGAGTTCGATCACGGGCAGGTCGTCGACTACCACCCCACCGCCGCGCGCACGCTCTCGTCGGTACTCGACGAGAACACCGGCCTGGTGTTCGAAGCCCACTCCACCGACTACCAGCGCCCCGACTCGCTTGCCGCACTGGTGCGCGACGGATTCGCGATCCTGAAGGTCGGGCCGGGTCTGACTTTCGCGCTGCGCGAGGCGCTCTATGCGCTGGCTGCCGTCGAAGCGGAACTCGTGGACGACGACAAGCAATCACGCCTGCGCGAGGTCGTCGAGCGCGTGATGCTGGACCGGCCGGAGTCCTGGGAGCGCTACTACCACGGCGACCTCCGACAGCAGCGCTTGCTTCGTGTCTTCAGCTACAGCGATCGCATTCGCTATTACTGGCCCGACCCGGTGATCGTGGACGCAGCACAAAAGCTGATCGAGAACCTGGCATCGGTCGACATTCCCGAGAACGTGCTCAGCCAGTATCTGCCGCAGCAGTACCTCGCCGTGCGCGAGGGTCGCCTCTCGCTCGAGCCCAAGGCACTGGCGCTGGATCGCGTGCGAGACGCGTTGCGGCCCTACGCGGCTGCCTGTCGCGCGTAGCAGACCTTCGACAGTCCTCGCGGCATCGCAACCCGATGCCGACCGAGATCAACCAGCAAGCCGCACAAACGGGCGACCGCGGCTTGCTAGCTTCCACACGCCCATTCATTGGAGACGACATGAGGAGAACGATTCAAGCCACGGTGATCGCGGCGTGTTTCGCCGCCGGGGCCGCCCATGCTGAAACGGAACTCGTCATCGCGACGGTCAACAACCGCCAGATGATCGAGATGCAGAAGCTCACGCCGGTGTTCGAAAAGCAGAACCCGGACATCAAGGTCAAGTGGGTGACCCTGGAAGAGACGGTTCTGCGCCAGCGACTGACCACCGACATCGCGACCAAGGGCGGTCAGTTCGACATCATGACCATCGGCATGTACGAGGTTCCCCTTTGGGGCAAGCAAGGTTGGCTCAAGGAGATCCAGCCCGACGCCAACTACGACATGGATGACTTGCTGCCGTCGATCCGCGCGGGCATGTCGCTGGGCAACAAGCTGTTCGCCGCACCCTTCTACGGCGAGAGCTCGTTCACCATGTACCGTGCGGACCTGGGCCAGGCCGCCGGCGTCAGCCTGCCCGAGGCACCGACCTACGCCGACATCAAGAACTTCGTCGCGAAGGTTCACGATCCCGCCAAGGGCGTCTACGGCATCTGCCTGCGCGGCAAGCCCAGCTGGGGCGAGAACATGGCCTACCTGACCACCCTGGTCAACGTGTATGGCGGCCAGTGGTTCAACATGGAGTGGAAGCCGCAGGTGGACACGAAGCCCTGGCACGATGCGATCAGCTTCTACGTCGACCTGATGAAGAAGTACGGCCCGCCCGGCGCATCGTCCAACGGCTTCAACGAGAACCTGGCGCTGTTCGTCGAAGGCAAATGCGGCATGTGGATAGACGCGACCAGCGCTGCCGGCTCGGTCTCGGACCCCAAGTTCAGCAAGGTGGCCGACAAGGTGGCGTTCGTCAAGGCACCCACCGCCGTGACCGACAAGGGCTCAGGCTACGCCTGGTCGTGGGGCCTGGCCATTCCGACCAGCACCAAGAAGGAAGCCGCGGCGCAGAAGTTCATCAACTGGGCCACGTCCAAGGCGTACGTGAAGCTCGTGGCGGATACGGATGGCTGGGTCGTGGTGCCCACCGGCAACCGCAGGTCGACCTACGAGTACCCGGAGTTCCAGAAGGCATCGAAGTTCGGCGCGATGGAGCTCAAGGCCATCCAGGCGGTGGATCCGTCCAATGCCACCTTGCCCAAGTCTCCTTATCAAGGCGTGCAGTTCGCGGCGATCCCCGAGTTCCAGTCGATCGGAACCTCGGTGGGCCAGCAGATCAGCGCCGCGCTTGCCGGCAGAACCTCGGTCGACGCCGCGCTAAAGGCGGGACAGCAGGCCGCCGATCGCGAAATGCGCAAGGCCGGCTATTACAAGTGACCCCCCCGTAGCGCCTGCGGCGCTCCCCCCAGGGGGCGCCGCCAGCGGCCGCTTGGCTTTGGCGATGTCGACTCCTATGAACAGACTCTTGCCACGCGCCCTGATGGCGCCGGCCGTGGTCACGCTCTTCCTTTGGATGATCGTGCCGCTGGCCATGACGATCTATTTCTCGGTCGTCCGCTTCAACCTGATACAGCCCGGTCCCAAGGATTTTCTCGGCCTGACCAACTTCACGTTCTTCATCACCGACCCTGATTTCGCGGCGTCGGTGTGGAACACCCTGTTGCTCCTGGGCTCGGTGATCGCGATCACGGTGTCGCTGGGTGTGGCGCTGGCGCTGCTGGTCCACGAGGACTTCCCGGGCCGCGGCATCGTGCGCGTGCTGCTGATTTCGCCGTTCTTCGTGATGCCCACCGCCAACGCGCTGCTGTGGAAGAACATGATGATGAACCCGGTCTACGGCGTGCTGGCCCAGGTCTGGACGTTCTTCGGGCTGACGCCGATCGACTGGCTGACCGAGCGTCCGCTGTTCAGCGTGATCCTGATGGTGGCGTGGCAGTGGCTGCCCTTCGCCTGCCTGATCTTCATCACCTCGCTGCAATCGCTGGACCGCGACCAGATGGAGGCCGCGGGCATGGACGGCGCGAACGCCTTGCAGAAGTTCTGGTACCTGACCGTGCCGCACCTGGCACGCCCGATCGCGGTGGTGATCATGATCGAGATGATCTTCCTGATGAGCGTGTTCGCCGAGATCTTCACGACCACCGGCGGTGGCCCGGGCAACGAGAGCACCAACGTCGCATTCCTGATCTTCAAGCAGGCGCTGATGAACTTCGACGTCGGCGTGGCCTCGGCCGGCGCGCTGTTTGCCGTGGTGCTGGCCAACATCGCCGCGGTGTTCCTGATCCGCATGATCGGCAAGAACCTGGATTGACGGAGCTCGCGATGAAGCACTTCAGACTGATCGCCCGCACCGTCACCGCCTGGCTGGTCACGCTGCTGGTCGTCTTTCCGCTGATCTGGCTGGTGTTGACGGCCTTCAAGACGGAGCAGCAGGCGATTGCCGTCCCGCCGCAGATTTTCTTCACGCCGACGCTCGAGAGCTTCCACGAGATCAACGCGCGCAGCGACTACCTGCTGCATGCGAAGAACTCGATCGTCACCAGCGTGCTGTCCACGCTGATCGGCCTGGCGATCGCGGCGCCGGCGGCGTACTCGATGGCCTTCTTCCGGACGAGGAAGACACGCGACATCCTGATGTGGATGTTGTCCACCAAGATGATGCCGGCCGTCGGCGCGCTGGTGCCGGTCTACGTGATGGCCCAGACCGCGGGCCTGCTGGATACGCTGACCGCGCTGACCATCGTGTTCATGCTGTCCAACCTGCCGATCATGGTGTGGATGCTGTATTCCGGCTTCAAGGACATCCCGCCCGACATCCTGGAAGCGGCACGCATGGACGGGGCCGGTGTCTGGGGTGAATTCAAGCACGTGATCCGGCCGCTCGCGATGGGCACGCTCGCCTCGACCGCGCTGCTGTGCCTGGTGATGAGCTGGAACGAAGCCTTCTGGTCGCTCAACCTCAGCTCGGCGAAGGCCGGTACGTTGGCCGCGCTGATCGCGTCGTATTCGAGCCCCGAGGGACTCTTCTGGGCCAAGTTGTCCGCGGCATCGCTGATGGCGATCGCGCCCATCGTCGTCGTGGGCTGGTTCAGCCAGAAGCAGCTCGTCCAGGGCCTGACCTTCGGCGCCGTCAAGTAAGCAAGCAAGAACCTAGGAGTCCAGACCATGGCGTTTCTCGAACTGAGAGGCATCGAGAAGTTCTTCGGCAACCTGCGGGCGATCAAGGGCGTGAACCTGGCCATCGAAAAAGGCGAGTTCGTCGTCTTCGTCGGCCCGTCGGGCTGCGGCAAGTCGACGTTGCTGCGCATGATCGCCGGGCTGACCGAAATCGACGGCGGCAGCCTGCATCTGGACGGGCGCGACATCACCGGCCTGCCGTCGTCCAAGCGCGACCTGGCGATGGTGTTCCAGAGCTATGCGCTGTACCCGCACATGAGCGTGTTCGACAACATGTCCTTCGCGCTGCGCCTGGCCAACGCGGACAAGAAGACCATAGCCGAGAAAGTTCAGCGTGCAGCCCAGATCCTGAACCTGACGCAGTACCTGCAACGCACGCCGAAGGAGCTGTCCGGCGGCCAGCGCCAGCGGGTCGCGATCGGCCGTGCCATCGTGCGCGCACCCAAGGTGTTCCTGTTCGACGAACCGCTCTCGAACCTCGACGCGGCGCTGCGCGGGCAGACCCGCGTGGAGATCGCCAACCTGCATCACAGCCTGGGCGCGACGACGATCTACGTGACGCACGACCAGGTCGAGGCGATGACGCTGGCCGACCGCATCGTCGTGCTGCGCGACGGCGTGATCGAGCAGGTCGGCACGCCGCTGGAACTGTATGACCGCCCGGCCAACCAGTTCGTCGCCCAGTTCATTGGCTCGCCGCAGATGAACATCATCGAGTCGCACCAAGTGCCGCAGGTGGAGGACGTTCCCGCGGGCGGCTTCGTCGGCCTGCGGCCGGAGAACATCTCGCTCAAGCCCGCAGGCCAGGGTGGGCTGCCCGGCATCGTCGACCTGGTGGAGTCCCTCGGCGCCGAGACGCTGATCCACGTGACGATAGACAGCGGCGCCCAGATCATCTCGCGCCAGGCGACCCGCACGACGCTGCACAACGGCGACCGGGTCGGCGTGTTCCTGGCCACCGCCGACGCCCACCGCTTCGACGCACAAGGCCGTGCCGCGAGAGCGAGGTGAACGCCATGAACACCGTCACGTCAACCAGGAGACCCACATCATCATGTCCAGCCTGAACCGTCTCTCGAAGTCTCATGCCCTGCTGACTGGCGTCGGTGGAGGAATCGGCCTTGCCGTCACGCAGGCGTATCTCGAAGAAGGCGCGCGATGCACGGCCGTCGATCTGGCCGCGCAGCCTTCGGCCGGTTTGCAGAGCCTGCTCGCGCGATACCCAGAGCAGCTTCACTACGTGTCCGCCAACGTCACCGACGGCGTCAGCATCGCGCAGATGATGCAGTCGGCCGAGGCCCGCTTCGGGCCCGTCGGCGTGCTCTTCAACAACGCGGCGGTCTTCAACCTCAAGCCGCTCGTCGAGGCGACGGAGCAGGAGTACGAGCAGATCTTCTCGGTGAACGTCAAGGGCCTGTTCTTTGTCATGCAGGCGGTGCTCAAGCGCATGATCGAAGCGGGCATCCGCGGCAGCGTGATCAACATGGCCTCCCAGGCGGGACGCCGCGGCGAGCCGCTGGTCGCCCACTACTGCGCCAGCAAGGCGGCCGTGATCAGCTACACGCAATCGGCCGCGCTGGCGATGGCGCCCCATGGCATTCGGGTCAACGGCATCGCCCCGGGCGTGGTGGATACGCCCATGTGGGCGACGGTCGACGCGCTGTTCGCCAAGTACGAGGGCCTGGCCATCGGCGAAAAGAAGAAGGCCGTCGGCAAGGCAGTGCCGCTGGGTCGGATGGGCGACCCGAAGGACATCTGCGGCGCCGCCGTGTTTCTGGCCAGCGACGAGGCGGCCTACATCACGGCGCAGACGCTGAACGTCGACGGCGGCAACTGGATGAGCTGAGGGAACGGGGCCTCTCAGGCCAGCGTGACGGCGAGCACGTCGCGCAGCGTTTTCGGAGGCCGCCCGGCAAGACGCGCCACGTCCCCGGTCACGATGTCGAAGCTGCCATCCACGAAGCTCCTTTCGATGTCGACCAGGGCGTGGATGTATTGCGGCGGCATGCCGGAGCGCACAAGCCCTTCGCGCAGCGATGCTTCGTCCAGCGGGGCAAACCGCAGGGGCTTCCCCGTGATCTCGGAGAGAAGCGCTGCGCGCTGCGCTCCCGTCACCGCGGCGGGACCGGTCGCGTTGTAGATGGCACCCGCATGACCTTCGCCCAGCAGGATGCCGGCGGCCGCGCCGGCCAGGTCGGCGCGGGACACGAAGCCGACGCGGTTCTCGCCCAGACCCGGCAGGACGCCCGTGGCCACGGACATCGCCGCCACTTGCGCGAAGGATTCGGCGTAGTAGTTCATCCGCAGGATGGTCCACCGCGGTGCGGACTTGATCAGATGCTGCTCACCCGTCCAGTAGGGTGCATACATCGCGGGTTCGGCCACCTCGCGGGTGGCAGCCGACGACGTCAGCACGATGTGCTGGACGCCCGCCGCCAAGGCCGCATCGATGGCCGCCACGAAATGAGGACCGCGCACGCCGGGGCGCACGTCGGCGCTGGGAATGATCAGCAGCCGGTCGAGACCGGCATAGGCCGCCGCCAGCGTTTCCGGGTGGTCGTAGTCGCCGTGCCGCCCTTCCACGGGCACCTGGACCGTCCCGGGTGTGCGGGAGATGCCGACGAGCGTGTCGCCGCGGGACCGCGCCTTCAGTTCCGCCAACACAGCCCGTCCAAGGTGGCCGCTGGCACCGCTGACACCGATCTTCATTGCATGATCCTTTCGTTGCTTTGCAGGGGAATGCGTGACTCGCTCGGCATGAGAAGCGGCCGGCGATGACGGCATCTTTTCATCGAAGCCGTTGCTTGAGAACCAGGCAGGATCGATCATGTCGATCGATTCATTCGATGGAGTGAGCGCCTTGACTCTCGATCAGTTTCTCGTTTTTGCTGCGGTGGTCGACCACGGCGGCTTCGCCGCCGCCGGGCGAAAACTCGGGCGTGCGCAGTCCGCGATCACGCATGCGATCCGGGCGCTGGAGGAGCACAGCGGCGTGCTGCTGTTCGATCGCTCGGCGTATCGGCCGGTGCTCACCGATGCGGGCCGCGCCTTGCTGCCCAGGGCACGGCGGCTCGTCGCCGATCTCGACGACTTCCGCCGCCAGACGGAGGGGTTCTCTCGCGGCCTCGAGGCCAATCTGACGCTCGTCGCGGATGTGTTCGCGCCGCTGGGCCCGCTCACGCATGCCCTCCAGACGCTGCATGCGACCTACCCTTCGGTACGCGTACGGCTGGTGCTCGAGCCGTACGCGCGCGCCATCGAGCTCATGCGCAGCGGCGAGGCCCAGCTCGGCATCCTGATCCGGGTTGCGGCGCTGGGCCACGAGTTCGAATGGGATCAGCTGCAGGAGCACGAACTTGTCGCCGTGGCCGCGCCCACGCATCCGCTGGCGAACGCACCCAGCCCGATCTCCGCCGAGCAGCTCGGCGCGCACTTTCAACTGGTCTATGCGCCGGCGTCAGCGTCACCCGACAACCCGGACTTCGGCGTGCATGCCTTGGACAAGTGGTACGTGACGGACCCGCAAGCGAAGCTGCAGTTTCTGCGCGCCGGCTTGGGATGGGGCAGCTTGCCCGATCACATGGTGGCAGACGACCTCGAGGCGGGACGCCTCGTGAAACTGGAGCCGCAACGCTGGGAAGGCAGCGATCGGATGCCCCGCTTCAC
>DATEFR010000177.1:0-3082 GCA_035280545.1 Burkholderiaceae bacterium
CTCTCCCCTCCGGGGAGAGGGTTGGGGTGAGGGGCCGCTGGGAGCACAGTGCCGCTCGCGGCCCTCACCCCTGCCCTCTCCCGGAGGGAGAGGGAGTCAAGCCAACTCAAGCCGGCGGCGCGAGTTGACCGCGCACCGGCAATTGGCGGATGCGCTTGCCGGTGGCCGCGTGGATCGCGTTGACCAAGGCCGGCGCGATCACCGGCACGCCCGGCTCGCCGACGCCGCCCAGCGGGGCGTCGTAGCCCTCGGCCGGCATCAGGTGCACGACGATCTTCGCCGGCGCCGCGTTCGAGCGCAGCACCTCGAACTGGTGCAGGTTGGTCTGCTGCGCCCGGCCCTTCTCGAACGTGATCTCGCTGACCAGCGCCTGGCTCAGGCCCATGATGCAGGCGCCTTCGATCTGCGAGCGGATGCGATCGGGGTTGACCTGCGGCCCGCAGTCGACCGCGACGTCGACCCGCGGAATCGCGATCTCACCCTTGGCATCCACCGACACCTCCACCACCGCAGCGACGTAAGTCACGAAGCTGTAGTGCGCCGCCAGCCCCAGGCCTTTGCCGGAGCCGAGCTTGCGACCCCAGCCTGCCTCCTGCGTCACGCGTTCGATCACCTTGCGCAGCCGCGCCGTGTTGATCGGATAGCGCTCGGGCGACTCGCCGTGGTTCCAGGGTTCGCTCACCTTGTTCGGGTCTATCGTGCGATCCGGGCCGAGCAACGCCAGCAGGAAGTCGCGATGGTCCTTGCCCTGCGCAAGCGCGAGCTCGGCAACGAACGACTGCGCCGCGAACGCATGCTGGATGTTGTTGACCGACCGCAGCCAGCCTATGCGCGCGTGCGCCACCGCCTCGGGGTTCTCGATGCGCACGTTCGGCACCGCATACGGCATGTTCGTCAACCCGAGGCCGAGCTCGAACGCGGCGAGCTGCTTGGGGTCGGGCGCGAAGATCGACGCGATCGTCGGCTCGGCGCTGCGGTGCAGCCAGGCGCTGACCTTGCCGTCGGCGTCGAACCCGGCTTCCAGGTGCTGCGCCGACACGGCATGGAAGTAGTCGTGCTGCAGATCGTCCTCGCGCGTCCAGGTCAGCTTGACCGGCTGCCCGTTCATCGCCTGCGAGACCAGCGCAGCCTCGACGACGAAGTCGGCCTTGGACTTGCGCCCGAACCCGCCGCCGAGCAGCGTGACATTGACGGTCACGTTCTCCGGTGTCAGCTTCAGCGCGGTGGCGACCCGTTCACGTGCGGCCTGCGGCGACTGGCTCGGCGCCCAGACCTCGCAGCGGCCACCGGCGATGCGCGCGGCCGCGGCCGGCGGCTCCATCGTCGCGTGGGCGTAGTGCGGCACGTAGTAATCGGCCTCGACCCGCTTCGCCGCCTTGGCCAGCGCCGCGTAGGCATCACCGTCGTTGCGCACGACCTTGCCGCCGGTCTTGCGCACCGCGGCCTCGAGCTCGGCACGGTAAGCGGCCGAGTCGTAGCCGGCATGGGCGCCGTCGTCCCATTCGATCTTCAGCGCATTGCGGCCCTGGATCGCGGCCCAGGTGTCCTTCGCGACGACGACGACCCCGCCGATCGGGTGGAACTCCGAGGGCGGCGGCGTGCCGTCGATCGCAAACACCTTGACGACGCCGCTGACCTTCTGCGCGTCGCCTGCATCGAAGCTCTTGACCTTGCCGCCCAGCACCGGCGGCCGCGCGATCACCGCGTACAGCATGCCGGGGAGCCGGGTGTCGATGCCGTACTGCGCCTTGCCGCTGACGATGGCCGGCCCGTCGGCCAGCGTGGTGTCGAGCTTGCCGATGTAGCGGTAGCGGCTGGGATCCTTGAGCTTGAGCGACTCGCGCGCCGGCACGTCGAGCTTGGCGGCGGCCAGCGCCAGCGCCCCGTAGCCGAGCTTTCGGCCGCTGCTCTTGTGGACCACCTCGTGGTGACGCGCCTCGACCTGGTCGACCGGCACGTTCCAGCGCTGCGCCGCGGCCTGCTCCAGCATCGCGCGTGCGCTCGCGCCGCAGCGCCGCATCGGATCGAACCAATGGCGGGTACTGCGAGATCCGTCGGTGTCCTGGTTGCCGTACTTCGCTTCGTCGCCGGGCGCCTGCACGACGCGCACGCGCTTCAGGTCGGCTTCGAGCTCGTCGGCCACGATGCGCGGCAGGCTGGTGCGCACGCCCTGCCCCATCTCGGAGCGCGAGACGACGATGCTGACCGTGCCGTCGGGCGCGATCGCGACGAAAAGCTTGGGGCTGTCCTGCACGCCGTGCGGCATCGCATCGCCGCCGTACTTCTTGGGCTCCTCGGCGGCCACACCGAAGCGCGGCAGCGCGATGCCGAGCACCAGCCCGGTCAGCGGAACGGTCTTCAGGAAGTCGCGCCGGCGCGTGCCGGTGCGTTGTGACGCAGAGGTAGAAGACGCAACAAGAGACGCGATGTTGTTCATACGGCCTCCTTGATGCCCGCCGCGACCTTGATCGCGCTGCGGATCCGGGTGTAGGTGCCGCAGCGGCAGATGTTGCCGCTCATCGCGCCGTCGATCTCGGCATCGGTGGGCTTGGGGTTGCTCTGCAGCAGCGCGGTCGCGCTCATGATCTGGCCCGCCTGGCAGTAGCCGCATTGCGGCACGCCCACCTGCAGCCAGGCCGCTTGCACCGCCTTGCCGACCCGGCCGGCGGCGACGCCTTCTATCGTCGTCACCTTCTTGCCGGCGGCCGCCGAGAGCGGCGTCTGGCACGAGCGCACCGGCATGCCGTCCAGATGCACGGTGCAGGCACCGCACAGCGCCATGCCGCAGCCGAACTTGGTGCCGGTCAGGCCGAGATGGTCGCGCAGCACCCACAGCAGCGGCGTGTCGCCGGACGCGGCGACGTTGGTTGCTTTGCCATTGATCAGAAGTGTGGCCATTGGTGGTCTCCGAGGTTGTTCACAGATCGACCATGCGCAGTCGCGCGCGCCGCCGCTGTTCGGCGGCCGCCAACTCTATGACCGCACCGGCCACACTGTCTTGCGGAGAATCGATTCGGCGTGCGCCGAAGATGGGTATCTGGCCGCCGATGCGGCGGGCGGCGAGAGCCGCTGGACGGCTACT
>DATEFR010000178.1:0-6931 GCA_035280545.1 Burkholderiaceae bacterium
CGGGATGATCATCAGCTCCTGCAGGTCGAGGTTGTTGTTCGCGTGCGCGCCGCCGTTGATGACGTTCATCATCGGCACCGGCATCTGCATCGCGCCCGAGCCGCCGAAGTAGCGGTACAGCGGCAGGCCCGATTCCTCGGCCGCCGCGCGCGCGACCGCCATGCTGACCGCGAGCGTCGCGTTCGCGCCCAGGCGGCTCTTGTTCTCGGTGCCGTCGAGGTCGACCAGCGTGCGGTCCAGGAAGGCCTGCTCGCTCGCGTCCAGCCCGAGCACGGCTTCGCTGATCTCGGTGTTGACGTGCTCGACTGCCTTCAAGACGCCCTTGCCGAGGTAGCGCTTCTTGTCGCCGTCGCGCAGCTCGATCGCCTCGCGCGAACCGGTCGACGCGCCCGAGGGCACCGCCGCGCGGCCCATCGTGCCGCTCTCGAGCAGCACGTCGCATTCGACGGTGGGGTTGCCGCGACTGTCGAGAATTTCGCGGCCGACGATGTCAACGATGGCACTCATGGGTGGATGCTCTCTGGGAATTGAACGGGCGGGAGTCTAAACGCTCGCCACCCGCGTACGACGTAAAGGTCTGAAGCGTTTGCAAGCCGGCTCAGCACGAGAAGTCGTTCTCGAGCAGCGGCTGCGCCTTGACGACGCGATCGAGCGAAACCAGTTGCTCGAGCAGCGCCTTCATGTGCTTCAGCGGCACCGCGTTGGGCCCGTCGCTCAGCGCCTTGGCCGGGTCGGGGTGCGTCTCCATGAACACGCCGGCCACGCCGACCGCGATGGCCGCGCGCGCCAGCACCGGCACGAACTCGCGCTGCCCGCCCGAGCTGGTGCCCTGGCCGCCGGGCAGCTGCACGCTGTGGGTCGCATCGAACACGACCGGCGCGCCGGTCTCGCGCATGATCGCGAGGCTGCGCATGTCGGAGACGAGGTTGTTGTAGCCGAAGCTCGCGCCGCGCTCGCAGGCCATGAACGCGTCTTCGGGCAGGCCTTTCTCGCGTGCCGCGGCACGCGCCTTGGCGATGACGTTGACCATGTCGTGCGGCGCGAGGAACTGGCCCTTCTTGATGTTCACGGGCCTGCCGCTTTGCGCGACCGCGCGGATGAAATCGGTCTGCCGGCACAGGAACGCCGGCGTCTGCAGCACGTCGACGACGGCCGCGACGGCCGCGATGTCGTGGTCGGTGTGCACGTCGGTCAGTACCGGCACCTTCAGCTCGCGCTTGACCTTCGCGAGGATCTCCAGGCCTTTCTCCATGCCCGGGCCGCGGAACGAGGTGCCGCTGGAGCGGTTCGCCTTGTCATAGCTGGACTTGAAGATGAACGGGATGTTCAGCGCGCCGGTGATCTCCTTGAGCCGGCCGGCGACGTCCATCTGCAGCTGCTCGGACTCGACCACGCACGGGCCGGCGATCAGGAAGAAGGGCCGGTCCAGACCGACCTCGAAGCCGCACAGTTTCATCACGCCACCGCCTTCAGCGTCTTGTCATCGGCGCGCCGGTGCTCCAGCGCCGCTTTCACGTAGCTCGTGAACAGCGGGTGTCCGTCCCACGGCGTGCTCTTGAACTCCGGGTGGAACTGCACGCCGACGAACCACGGGTGCACCTCGCGCGGCAGCTCGACGATCTCGGTCAGCTTCTCGCGCTGCGTGATCGCCGAGATCACGAGGCCGGCGTTCTGGATCCGCTCGAGGTAGTGCTCGTTGGCCTCGTAGCGATGGCGATGGCGCTCGGTCACGACGTTGCCGTAGATCTGGTTCGCGAGGGTGCCGGGCTTCACGTCGGAGCTCTGCGCGCCCAGGCGCATCGTGCCGCCGAGGTCGGAGTTCGCGTCGCGCTTCTGGATCGTGCCGTCGCGGTCCTGCCATTCGTCGATCAGCGCGATCACCGGGTGCGGGGTCGCGGGGTCGAACTCGGTGCTGTTCGCGTCCTTCAGGCCGGCGAGGTGGCGCGCGACCTCGATCGTCGCGACCTGCATGCCCAGGCAGATGCCCAGGTACGGGATCTTGTGCTCGCGCGCGTACTGCGCGGTCAGGATCTTGCCCTCGACGCCGCGCTTGCCGAAGCCGCCGGGCACGAGGATCGCGTCGAACTTCGCGAGCTGCCCGATGTTCGATTCATTGAGCAGCTCGGAGTCGACGTACTCGATCTTCACGCGCGCATGGTTGTGGATGCCCGCATGGCGCAGCGCCTCGTTGAGCGACTTGTACGAGTCCGACAGGTCGGTGTACTTGCCGCACATCGCGATGGTGATCTCGTGCTGCGGATGCGTCACCTCGTGCACCAGGCGATCCCAGCGGCGCAGGTCGGCCGGCTTCGTCAGCAGCTGCAGCTTCATGCAGATCAGCTCATCCAGCCGCTGCTCGTGCAGCATGCGCGGGACCTTGTAGATCGTGTCCACGTCCCACATCGAGATCACGCCCTGCAGGCCGACGTTGGTGAACAGCGAGATCTTGTCGCGCTCGTCGTCGGGGATCTCGCGGTCGGCGCGGCACAGCAGCGCATCGGGCTGGATGCCGATCTCGCGCATCTTCTGCACCGTGTGCTGCGTGGGCTTGGTCTTCAGCTCGCCGGCGGCGGCGATCCACGGCACGTAGGTCAGGTGCACGAACGCCGAGTTGTTCGGGCCGGCGCGCAGCGCCATCTGGCGCGCGGCTTCGAGGAAGGGCAGCGATTCGATGTCGCCCACCGTGCCGCCGACCTCGACGATCGCGACATCGACATCGTTCGCGCCACGCTTGACGAACTCCTGGATCTCGTTGGTGACGTGCGGGATCACCTGCACCGTCTTGCCGAGATAGTCGCCGCGGCGCTCCTTCTCGAGCACCGACTTGTAGATCTGGCCGGTCGTGAAGTTGTTGCTGCGTTTCATCCGTGTGCTGATGAAACGCTCGTAGTGGCCGAGGTCCAGATCGGTTTCGGCCCCGTCGTCGGTGACGAACACCTCGCCGTGCTGGAACGGGCTCATCGTGCCCGGGTCCACGTTCAGGTACGGGTCGAGCTTGATCAGGGTGACTTTGAGGCCGCGCGATTCGAGGATCGCGGCGAGAGAAGCTGAAGCGATGCCCTTGCCCAGCGAGGACACCACACCGCCGGTGACAAAGACGAACTTGGTCATTGTGGGCTTTCGCACCTGCTCGTCACGATCGTGCTCGACACAAGTGCTCGGGTGGTAAAGCGCGATTATAGGCGTGTGCCCGAGGCACGCCCGCTGGGCGAAGAAGGCCCTGCGCGGTCAGACGATCTTCTCGCTCGGGTGCGTGATCTTGCGCATAGGCTCGTAGCGCCCCGCGACGCGCAGCGGCACCGTCGTCGAGCCCTCGCCCCATTGCGGGTCCTCGAGCGACTCGAAGACCTGGCGCAGCTTGTGGCCCCAGGTGCCGCGGATCATCTGGAAGTACGGGTTCTGCTCGTCGATGCAGACGATGCGGTCGGTCTGCAGCGCGTCGGCTTCGTAGACCAGCAGATCCAGCGGCAGCCCGACCGAGAGGTTGGACTTCAGCGTCGAGTCCATCGAGACCAGTGCGCACTTCGCCGCTTCGTCCAGCGGCGTGGCCGGCGTGATCATGCGGTCGAGCACCGGCTTGCCGTACTTCGATTCGCCGACCTGGAAGTAGCAGGTCTCGCGCGTCGCCTCGATGAAGTTGCCGGCCGAATAGACCAGGAACAGCCGCATCGCCTCGCCGGCGATCTGCCCGCCGAAGATCATCGACGCGTTGAAGTCCACGCCGGAAGCCGCGAGCGACGGGCCGTCCTGCTCGTAGACGCGGCGCACTGCCGAGCCCAGCACGCGCGCCGCGTCGAACATGCTTTTCGCGTTCCAGATCGTCACCGGCTCCTCGCTGCCGTTCGCGAGCTTCTCGACCTGCAGGATCTCGCGCACCGACTGCGAGATCGACAGGTTGCCCGCCGACAGCATCACCATGAAACGATCGCCCGGCCGCTCGTAGACCATCATCTTGCGGAAGGTGCTGATCTGGTCGAGGCCGGCATTGGTGCGCGAGTCGGACATGAACACCAGTCCGGCGTCGAGCTTGATGCCTACGCAGTAAGTCATGGGCGAGGGCTTTCTCGTTCAGGCGACGGCGTCGACGCCGACAGTTTCTTCAGCGCGTACAGCGCGTCCAGCGCTTCTTTCGGCGACAGCATATCGGGGTCCAGCTGCGCGAGGGCCTGCGCCAGCGGCGACGGCTCGGCGGCGACAGGCAGGGCCGGCATCGCCGGCGGCGCGGCGAACAGGTCGATCTGCGCATCGGCGGCGTGCTTGCTCGCCTCCAACGCCTCGAGCGTCGCGCGTGCCTGGCGCAGCAGGCTCATCGGCATGCCGGCCAGCCGCGCGACCTGCACGCCGTAGCTGCGGCTCGCCGGGCCGGGCGTGATCTCGTGCAGGAACACGATGTCGTCGCCGCTCTCGACGGCCGAGACGTGCATGTTCAGCGCGTGCGCGTGTTTGGTCGGCAGTTCGGTCAGCTCGAAGTAGTGGGTCGCGAACAGCGTGAACGCGCGGCATCGGTCGTGCAGGTGGCTCGCGATCGAGCTCGCGAGCGCCAGGCCGTCGAAGGTCGAGGTGCCGCGGCCGATCTCGTCCATCAGCACCAGCGACTGCTCGGTCGCCGCATGCAGGATCGCCGCCGCTTCGGTCATCTCGAGCATGAAGGTCGACTGGGCGTTTGCGAGGTCGTCGGCCGCGCCGATGCGGGTGTGGATCGCGTCGATCGGCCCGAGCCGGCAGGCGCGCGCCGGCACGAACGAGCCGATAGACGCGAGCAGCACGATCAGCGCGACCTGTCGCATGTAGGTGCTCTTGCCGCCCATGTTCGGGCCGGTGATCACGAGCATCTTGTGGGTCGCGGCCAGCCGGGTGTCGTTGGCCATGAAGTTGCCGGCGCCGGTCTCGAGCAGCCGGGCTTCGACGACCGGGTGGCGGCCCGCGTCGATGTCGATGCACGGCACGCGCACGAACTCGGGGCGGCACCAGCTCAGGCGCGTCGCGCGTTCGGTCAGCGCGGCCAGCGCATCGAGACTCGCGATCGCGCGGGCCAGCGCCGACAGCGGCTCGAGGTGCTGCTGCAAGCCGTCGAGCAACTGCTCGTACAGCAGCTTCTCGCGCGCCAGTGCGCGCTCCTGCGCCGACAGCGCCTTGTCCTCGAAGGCCTTCAGCTCGGGCGTGATGAAGCGCTCGGCGTTCTTCAGCGTCTGGCGGCGCCGGTAGTCGGTCGGCACCTTGCTCGCCTGGCCCTGCGTGACCTCGATGTAGAAGCCGTGCACCTTGTTGTATTGCACGCGCAGGTTCGCGATGCCGGTGCGTTCGCGCTCGCGCACTTCCAAATCGAGCAGGTACGCGTCGCAGTTGGCGGCGATGCCGCGCAGCTCGTCGAGATCGGTATCGAAGCCCGTTGCGATCACGCCGCCGTCGCGCACCAGCACCGCGGGCTCGGCCGCGATCGTCGCGGCCAGCATCGCGGCGATCTCGGCCGGCGGCGTCAGCGCATCGCCGATCATGTCCAGCAACGCCGTCGACGCATCGCCACGCGGAAGCTGTGCCCGCAGACCCGGCAGCGCCTGCAGGCTCGCGCGCAGGCCCGCGAGCTCGCGCGGGCGCACCTGGCGCAGCGCGATCCGCGCGGTGATGCGCTCGATGTCGCTGATGCCGCGCAAGGCCTCGCGCAGCGCGGCGAAACCGTGCGCTTGCAGCGCGGCGATGGCCTCGTGGCGCTGGATCGCGACGCGGCGTTCGCGCTGCGGATGGGTCAGCCACGCGCGCAGCGCGCGGCTGCCCATGCCGGTCTGGCAGGTGTCCAGCAGCGAGAACAGCGTGGGCGCGTCCTCGCCGCGCAGCGTCTGCGTCAACTCGAGGTTGCGGTGTGTGCTGGGCGGCAGGTCGATCAGGTCGCTGGCGCGCTGCACGACCAGGCTGCGCACATGCGCGAGGGCGCGGCCCTGCGTGTGCTCGGCAAAGCTCAGCAGCGCGGCCGCGGCGCAATGGGCAGCGCGCAGGTCCTGCGCGTTGTAGCCGGCGAGGCTCGCGACGCCCAACTGCTCGCGCAGCTTGCGCTCGCCCAGTGCGGCATCGAACTGCCAGGCCGGGCGGTGCGTGATCGTCGCGCGGGACGTCTGCAGCGCCGCCGGCGCCTGCTCGCGATCGACCAGCACCTCCGATGCGGCGAGGCGCGCGAGCCAGCCGGCCAGCTCCGCCTCGCTGCACTCGGCCAGGCCGATCTCGCCGCCGGTCAAGGCCAGCCACGCGAGGCCATAGGCCTTGCCGCGCCGGGCGAGTGCGAGCAGCCGCGCATCGCTCTTGTCGGCGAGCAGCTCGCTGTCGGTGACCGTGCCGGGCGTGACGACGCGCACCACCTTGCGCTCGACCGGCCCCTTGCTCGCGCCTACGTCGCCGACCTGCTCGCAGATCGCGACCGCCTCGCCGGCCTTCAGCAGCTTCGCGAGGTACGAATCGACCGAGTGGAACGGCACGCCGGCCATCACGATAGGCTCGCCGGCGCTCTGGCCGCGGCTGGTCAGCGTGATGTCGAGCAGCCGGTTCGCCTTGCGCGCATCGTCGTAGAACAGCTCGTAGAAATCGCCCATGCGATAGAACACGAGCGTCTCGGGGAACTCGGCCTTGATGCGCAGGTACTGCTGCATCATGGCCGTGTGGCCCGACAGGTCGACGGGCGCGGCAGCGCCCACCGCCGCCGGTGCTTCGGTCGCGTCGGATCGTGCGGACATTCGCCGGAGCGCTGCGGTCAGCGGCCGGAACGCGCGCGCGGCGGACGCGAGAACGCGGTGTTCGGCGCGGGCTTGCCGGCGGGCCGCGCAGCTGTCTTCGGTGCCGCTGCGGGGGCCGCGACCGCGTCCTTGCGGATGCGGACCGGCGCCTTCTTCACGGGTGCGGCGGCCTCGGCGGACGGCTCCAGGGCCGCGACCGGCGCGGTGGCATC
>DATEFR010000179.1:0-4902 GCA_035280545.1 Burkholderiaceae bacterium
CACGTCGCGCGGCTCGTCATCATCGTCGTCACGGTATTGCGCTACGGGCTGGACGAGCTGGCGCTGTCCAGCTTCCGGCAGCGCTGGGTGCGCGCGCTGGTGCGCGTGATCACGATAGGCCGCAGGCTGGACGTGCCACGAGCGGTGCGGCTGCGCCTCGCGCTCGAGCGGCTCGGACCGATCTTCGTCAAGTTCGGTCAGGTGCTGTCGACGCGCCGCGACCTGCTGCCGCCGGACATGGCCGAGGAGCTTGCGAAGCTGCAGGACCGCGTGCCGCCGTTTCCCGCCGAGATCGCCCGTAGGCTGATCGAGACCGCGTTCGGCCGGACCATCGCCGAGGTGTTCGCGCGTTTCGACGACGAGCCGGTGGCGAGCGCCTCGATCGCGCAGGTCCATTTCGGGCAGCTGAAGGACGGCCGCGAGGTCGCGGTCAAGGTGCTGCGCCCGGGCATGCTCGCCGTCATCGACGACGACCTGTCGCTGATGCGCACGCTCGCCCGCTGGGTCGAGCGGCTCTCGGCCGACGGCAAGCGGCTGAAGCCGCGCGAGGTCGTCGGCGAGTTCGACAAGTACCTGCACGACGAGCTCGACCTGGTGCGCGAGGCCGCCAATGCCGCCCAGCTGCGCCGCAACATGCAGGGGCTGGGGCTCGTGCTCGTGCCCGAGATGATCTGGGACCTGTGCACGCCGCGCGTCATCGTGATGGAGCGCATGAACGGCGTGCCGATCAGCCAGGTCGCGCGGCTGCGCGAGGCCGGCGTGGACATCGCGAAGCTCGCGCGCGACGGCGTGACGATCTTCTTCACGCAGGTGTTCCGCGACGGCTTCTTCCACGCCGACATGCACCCCGGCAACATCCAGGTGTCGACCCTGCCGGAGACCTTCGGCCGCTACATCGCGCTGGACTTCGGCATCGTGGGCACGCTGACCGAGTTCGACAAGGAATATCTCGCGCAGAACTTCATCGCGTTCTTCCGGCGCGACTACAAGCGCGTCGCCGAGCTGCATGTCGAAAGCGGCTGGGTGCCGCCGGCCACGCGCGTCGACGAGCTCGAGGGCGCGATCCGCGCCGTCTGCGAGCCGCATTTCGACCGGCCGCTGAAGGACATCTCGCTGGGCCAGGTGCTGATGCGCCTGTTCCAGACGTCGCGCCGCTTCAACGTCGAGATCCAGCCGCAGCTCGTGCTGCTGCAGAAGACGCTGCTCAACGTCGAAGGCCTGGGGCGCCAGCTCGATCCCGAGCTCGACCTGTGGAGCACCGCGAAGCCGTTCCTCGAGCGCTGGATGGACGAGCAGGTCGGCTGGGCCGGTTTCGTCGAGCGCCTGAAGAACGAGGCGCCGCGCTACGTGCAACTGCTGCCCGAACTGCCGCGCCTGCTGCACCAGGCGCTGACCGCGCCCCGCGCGCCGATCGAGCAACGGCTGCTCGATGAGCTGGCGGGGCAGCAGCAGCGCACCCGCCGTGTCGTCTGGCGTCTGGGGCTGGCGGCGCTCGCGTTGTTGGCCGCCATGCTGGCGGTCCAGCTCGCGCCGCACTGGCGCTGAGAACGCGTCCCGCTGGGGAATTCCCCGCGGGCCCCGACGCTGCTCCTATAATTCAAAGTTTTCCTTTTCGAATCAAGAGCTTAGCCATGCCAATCTACGCCTACCGCTGCGCGGCGTGCGGGCACGCGAAAGATGTGTTGCAGAAGGTCTCCGATCCGGTGCTGACCGACTGCCCCGCGTGCGGCGCATCCGCGTTCCAGAAGCAGGTGACTGCGGCCGGGTTTCAGCTCAAGGGCTCGGGCTGGTACGTGACCGACTTCCGCGACGGCGGCAGTACGGCGAAGGCCTCGAACGGCAACGGCGAGGCCGCCAAGTCCGACGGTGCGGCGAAGACCGACGGCGGCGAGAAGAGCGACAGCGCCGGCAGCAGCACCACCACCAGCGGCGATTCGGGCGGCAGCGCCGCCAGCCCGGCGCCTGCACCGGCTGCGTCGACCAGCGCGCCGTCCGCTGGCGCAAAGTGAGCCGCGTCGTCGTGCTCCAGGAATCGTCATCGTGAAGAAATATCTGATCGCGGGTCTGCTCGTTTGGCTGCCGCTGGCCGTGACGATCTGGGTGCTGCAGGCCGCATTGGGGCTGCTCAACGGCGTGTTCGCGTGGGTGCTGCAGGGCACCAAGACGCTGCTGCCCGCCGCGGCCGCGGCGCCGATCGACGCGCTGGTCCAGGTGCCGGGGCTGGGTGTGCTCGTGATGGTGGGCGGCCTGCTGCTGACCGGCGTATTCGCGACCAACATCGTCGGCCAGTGGTGGCTGCACCAGGGCGACAAGCTGCTCAGCAAGATTCCGATCGTCAAGTCGATCTATCGCTCGGTCAAGCAGGTCTCGGACACGCTGTTCTCGAGCAACGGCAACGCGTTTCGCGAAGCCGTGCTGGTGCAATACCCGCGTGCCGGCTCGTGGACGATAGGCTTCGTCACCGGCAAGCCGGGCGGCGAGGCGGCGCTGCACCTGCCGGGCGAGTACCTGAGCATCTACGTGCCGACCACGCCGAACCCGACGTCGGGCTTCTTCCTGATGGTGCCGCGTGCCGATGTCGTCGTGTTGCAGATGAGCGTCGACGAAGCGCTGAAATACGTGATCTCGATGGGCGTGGTCGCGCCGCCGCTGCCGGTGGACTTCGCCCAGCCCGAGGCGAAGCCGGCCGCGGTCGACCTGGCTCGAAATTGATCCGGCTGAGCGGCCGGCCACCGCTCAGCCGGCTCCCGACGGGCACGATCCGCCCCTCGAGCGCCAACGACACGAGCCATCGACGAACGAACGACGACGACTTGCCGCGAGCGGCATGTCCCGCGCAAGGAACCTGGAGCCAAACAACATGAGAACGACGTATTGCGGCCTGGTCAGCGAAACGCTGATGGGCCAGACCGTGACCCTGATGGGCTGGGCCCATCGCCGCCGCGACCACGGCGGCGTGATCTTCATCGACCTGCGCGACCGCGAAGGCATCGTGCAAGTCGTCTGCGATCCCGATCGGCCGGAGATGTTCGCGGCCGCCGAGGACGTGCGCAACGAGTACTGCCTGCGCATCGTCGGCAAGGTGCGTGCGCGCCCCGAGGGCACGACCAACGCCAACATCACGAGCGGCAAGGTCGAGGTGCTGTGCCAGGAGATCGAGGTGCTGAACGCGAGCATCACGCCGCCGTTCCAGCTCGACGACGACAACCTCTCCGAGACCACCCGGCTCACGCACCGCGTGCTGGACCTGCGCCGCCCGGCCATGCAGCGCAACATGATGCTGCGCTATCGCGTCGCGATGGAGATACGCAAGTTCCTCGATGCGAACGGCTTCATCGACATCGAGACGCCGATGCTGACCAAGAGCACGCCCGAAGGCGCGCGCGACTACCTCGTGCCCAGCCGCGTGCACGACGGCATGTTCTTCGCGCTGCCGCAGTCGCCGCAGCTGTTCAAGCAGCTGCTGATGGTCGCGGGCTTCGACCGCTACTACCAGATCGTCAAGTGCTTCCGCGACGAGGACCTGCGCGCCGACCGCCAGCCCGAGTTCACGCAGATCGACATCGAGACCTCGTTCCTCACCGAGGAGGAGATCCGCACGATGTTCGAGGGCATGATCCGCAGCACCTTCAAGCATGCGATCGGCGTCGAGCTGCCGGCGTTCCCGGTGATGAAGTACGCCGAGGCGATGCACCGCTACGGCTCGGACAAGCCCGACCTGCGCGTCAAGCTCGAGTTCGCCGAGCTGACCGACGTGATGCGCGACGTCGACTTCAAGGTGTTCTCGGGCCCGGCGACCAGCGGCGAGGGCCGCGTCGTCGCGCTGCGCGTTCCGGGCGGCGCCGAGATGAGCCGCAGCGAGATCGACGGCTACACCGAGTTCGTGAAGATCTACGGCGCGAAGGGCCTCGCGTGGATCAAGGTCAACGACATCGCGAAGGGCCGCGAAGGGCTGCAAAGCCCCATCGTGAAGAACCTGCACGACGGCGCGCTGGCCGAGATCCTCAAGCGCAGCGGCGCGACCGACGGCGATCTGCTGTTCTTCGGCGCCGACAAGGCGAAGGTCGTCAACGATGCGATCGGCGCGTTGCGCGTGAAGATCGGCCACAGCGAGTTCGGCAAGGCGCGCAACCTGGTGCAGGGCGAGTGGGAGCCGCTGTGGGTCGTCGACTTCCCAATGTTCGAGTACGACGACGAGGGGCAGCGCTGGAGCGCGATGCACCATCCGTTCACGAGCCCGAAGGACGGCCACGAGGACTGGCTCGAGACCGATCCGGGCAAGTGCATCGCGAAGGCCTACGACGTGGTGCTCAACGGCATCGAGCTCGGCGGCGGCTCGGTGCGTATCCACCGCGAAGAGGTGCAGAGCAAGGTGTTCCGCGCGCTCAAGATCAACGCCGAAGAGGCGCAGGCCAAGTTCGGCTTCCTGCTCGATGCGCTGCAGTACGGCGCGCCGCCGCACGGCGGCATCGCGATCGGGCTGGACCGCTTCGTGATGCTGATGACCGGCGCCGAAAGCCTGCGCGACGTGATCGCGTTCCCGAAGACGCAGCGTGCCCAGGACCTGCTGACCAACGCGCCGAGCGCGGTCGACGAGAAGCAGCTGCGCGAGCTGCACATCCGGCTGCGCAACCTGACGGCCACCGCCTGACGGGGGCGAGGCAACGGCGCGACACGCTGCCGTTGCCGGTCGATTCACGCTCGATGCAGCGCAGAGTCAAGATCCCCGAATCGGTGCTCGTGGTGATCCACAGCGCCGAGCTCGACGTGTTGCTGATCGAGCGTGCCGACATGCCCGGCTACTGGCAGAGCGTGACGGGCTCGAAGGACACGCCCGACGAGCCGCTCGAGGCGACCGCGATCCGCGAGGTCGCCGAAGAGACCGGCATCGTGATCGGCTCG
>DATEFR010000180.1:0-10053 GCA_035280545.1 Burkholderiaceae bacterium
CTGTCGCATATCGCCGAGGCGATCACCCGTATCGGCCGATACACCGATGGCATGAACGAGACGTCGTTCCTGATGCGAAACGTCGTGGCACACAGATACTTCAAGGTGGATTTCCAGATCGTGTGGAAGACGATTCAGACGGATTTGCCTGCGTTCAAGACCCAAGTCGACGCTCTTCTGGCAACCCCGTCCGCCCCATGAGAAAGGGGCGCCGAAGCGCCCCTTGCAGTCACACCAGCAACGCTGGGTGGCAGTCGATCAACGCACCACCGCGATCTGCTCGCGCTTCTCGCCCTTGTACGTGTAGAGCGTCAGCGCGCCGTTCTTGATGTCGCCCTTCTCGTCGAAGGCGATCGTGCCGGTCACGCCCTTGTAGCCTTCGGTCTTGGCCAGCACCGGCAGGTAGACCTTCGGGTCGGCCGAGCCGGCCTTGACCATCGCGGCGACCATCACGTTGACCGCGTCATAGACGTACGGCGCGTAGATCTGGACGTCCGCGTTGAACTTCTTCTTGAAGTCTTCCTTGAACTTGTCCATGCCGGCCTTCTGCGCGCCCTCGACGCCACCGGCCTCGGCGCAGATCACCTGGCCATCGCCCATCGCACCGGCCGACAGCTTCGGCAGCTCGCTCGAGCAGATGCCGTCGCCACCCATCATCTTGGCGTTGATGCCGAGCTGCTTCATCTGGCGCAGCATCGGGCCGGCCACCGCGTCCATGCCGCCGTAGAAGACGATGTCCGGCTTCTTGGCCTTGATCGCGGTCAGGATCGCGGTGAAGTCGGTCGCCTTGTCGGTCGTGAACTGCTGTTCGGCGATCGCGCCACCTGCTGCCTTCACGGCTTTCGAGAACTCTTCGGCAACGCCCTGGCCGTAGGCCGTGCGGTCGTCGATCACCGCGATCGACTTGCCCTTGAGTTCCTTCACGGCATAGCGGCCGAGCGTGCCACCCAGGTGCACGTCGTCAGCGACGACGCGGAAGGTCGTCTTGAAGCCCTGACGGGTGTACTTCGGGTTGGTCGCCGACGGCGAGATCTGCGGGATGCCCGCATCGCTCTAGACCTTGGACGCGGGAATCGATGTGCCCGAGTTCAGGTGGCCGACCACGCCGTTGACCTTGGAGTCGACCAGCTTCTGCGCTACTGCGGTGCCCTGCTTCGGATCGCCGGCGTCGTCTTCGGCGACCAGCTCGAGCTTGACCTTCTTGCCGCCGATCGTCACGCCCTTGGCATTGAGCTCGTCGATCGCCATGCGGGCGCCGTTTTCGTTGTCCTTGCCCAGGTGAGCAATACCGCCGCTGGTGGGGCCCACATGGCCGATCTTGACGACGGCGTCTTGCGCCGACGCGGCCCCTGCCAACAGGACCACGGCCGCGCCAACGATCGCATTCAGTTTGACTCGCATTCAAAAACCTCCAGGTGGAATTGCTTGAAAAGAATGGGTTGATATCTCAACGCGGGCGACACCATACCCCAAAACAAACGGCGTCTCCATAGTGAATGCTCGGGTCAGACATGGCTGCAAACCCGCATCACCAAAGCGTTGCCGCTTGCCTCAGCACGCGCCGTGTTCCAGCATCGACGCGCCTGCCGGTGAGCCCTCAACGCGGTCGTCGACGCGTGCGATGACCGGGTTTGCACCCGGCTCTCGAGACTCGCGCTAGCGACCGCGCTGGCGAGCCAATTCCAGCTCGACCGCGCGGGCGACGACCTCACGCAAGGTCGATGCCAGCTCGTGACGCGCGTCGCGCACCAGGTTGTCGGCGACACGCGCGAGCAGCGGCGTCAAGGCCTCGCGCATGCGGTACTCGATCATCAGGTCGAGCTGCTGCTGCACCTGGGCAAGCACCTGCGCGGTCAATTCGGATTCGCTCGGCAGCGGCGCGGCGAGCTGCGCCGGTGCCGCACCCTCCGGCCAGTCGACCACTTCGGTCAACGTCGGCACGCCACGCGGCAGCCCATCCGATGGATTGCCGCTCATGCCCCTTCTCCCACCTCGTGCTTCTGGATGTCGTACCCACGCGCGGCGTAGTGCTTCCAGCGCGCCCGCGCCGCTTGCCGGTCGTCGGCATCGGCCGAGACGATCTCGATCACCCGCTCGAAGCTTTCGAACCCTTGTGGGACTTCGCGCCCCAGATTGACGAGCACCTGATGGTGCATCGCATCCGCCGGCTCCTCGCAGAGCCAGATCGGCGTCGTGCGCAGGTTGGGCGGCACGGCCGCGCCGCGCCGCTGCAGCACGTGCGGCAGGAACTCGGTCGGATCGAAGGTCCAGAGCAGCCGATCGAGCCCGGCGAGCTCGGCGGCCGGTGCGGTCACGACGACTTGCGCGCCCGCACGCGTCGCCTTGCGCAGCAGCCGGCAGGCGTAGCCGGCCCGGTCCGGCACGTTGAAGTGGAAGGTGATCTCTGTCATCGGCCGGCCACTTGCGCGTGCAAAGCTCGCCTGGGCGCGTCGTTCGTCGCTTCAGGCGAGTTGCGACAGCACGAAGTGCGTCAACAGCGGCACCGGCCGGCCGGTCGCGCCCTTGGCCGCGCCGCTCTTCCATGCGGTGCCGGCGATGTCCAGGTGGGCCCACGGGTACTTGCCGGTGAAGCGGCGCAGGAACATCGCGGCGGTGATGGCGCCGCCGGCGCGCCCGCCGATGTTGGCCATGTCGGCGAAGTTGCTCTTCAGCGCCTCGTCGTACTCCTCGTCCAGCGGCATGCGCCAGCACGGATCGAGCGCCGCCTTGCTCGCCTCGAGCATCTGCGCAGCGATCTTGTCGTCGGCCGTGAACAGCCCGGAGTTGTGATGGCCCAGTGCGATCACGCAGGCGCCGGTCAGCGTCGCGATGTCGACGACCACCGCCGGCTTGAAGCGCTCGGCATAGGTCAGCGCGTCGCACAGGATCAGCCGGCCTTCGGCATCGGTGTTCAGGATCTCGATGGTCTGGCCCGACATGCTCTTGACCACGTCGCCCGGCTTGATGGCGCGGCCGTCGGGCATGTTCTCGCAGGTCGGGATGATGCCGATCACGTTCAGCTTGGGCCCGAGCTCGGCGATCGCGCGCAGCGTGCCCAGCACGCTGGCCGCGCCGCCCATGTCGAACTTCATCTCGTCCATCTCGGCACCGGGCTTCAACGAGATGCCGCCGGTGTCGAACGTAATACCTTTGCCGACCAACACGATCGGCGCCTGCGACTTCGACGCGCCGTCGTAGCGCGCGACGATGAAGCGCGGCGGCTCCTCCGAACCCTGCGAGACCGCGAGGAACGAGCCCATGCCGAGCTTCTCGCAGGCCTTGCGGTCCAGCACCTCGACCTTCAGCCCATGGTCCTTGCCCAGCTTCCGGGCCTGGTCGGCGAGGTAGGTCGGCGTGCAGTGGTTGCCCGGCCGGTTCGCGCATTCGCGCGCCAGCGCGACGCCCTCGCCGATCGCCTGGCCGCGCGCGATGCCCTGCTGCACGGCCTTCGCGTCGGCCTTGCTGCACAGCACGGTGACCTTCGCGATCGCCGAAGCCGGCGGCGCGCTCGGCTTCGTATGGCGGTAGAGATAGGTGGCCTCGCGCACCGCGGACACCGCGGCCTCGGCATGCGCGGCGCTCAGCACGCCGGAGCCGGCCAGGCCGATCGCGACATGCTTCGCACCGGTGGACTTGAGCTGCTGCACGGCGCTCGCGACCGCGGCCTTGAACGACTTCGCGGTGCTGCCGCCTGCGGCCGCGAACACGACGCGCGCCGCCTTCACGCCCGCGGGGCGGTGCAGGTACAGGCTCTTGCCGGCCTTCAACGCGAGGTCGCCCTGCGCGATCGCATCGCTGAGCGCTCCGGCGAGCGGCGCGCCCAGCGTGGTGTCGACGCTGTCGCCGGTGGCCACGAGCACCAGCGCGTCGCACGCGACGCCGGAGAGCCCATCCGGAGAAGAGATCTGATGTCGAAAGTCCATAATCGGCGGTCCCAAGTCTGCAGCTTGTCCTGCAGTTCATTTGACAAGCGGGCGATGTTATTCGATTCCACTTTGCGCCGAGAGCTGGCGCGCAACTTCGGCGCGACGCTCGTGGTCATCCTGACCATCGTGCTGACGATGATGCTGATCCGCACGATCGGCCAGGCCGCGGTCGGCAAGGTCGCGCCGAACGAGGTGGCGCTGCTGCTCGGCTACATCGCGCTCGGGCACCTGTCGACGATGCTGGCGCTGTCGCTGTTCATCGCGGTGGTCTCGACGCTGACCCGCATGTACCGCGACAGCGAGATGTCGATCTGGTTCGCCAGCGGCGTCGGCCTCACGCGCTTCGTGCGGCCCATCCTGCGCACGAGCTGGCCCGTGCTGCTGGTGATCGGACTGCTCGCGCTGTTCGTCTGGCCGTGGCAGAACCAGAAGAGCGTGGAGCTCAAGGAGCGCTACGAGCGGCGCTCGGATCTCTCGCGGGTCGCGCCCGGCCAGTTCCAGACGTCCAGCGACGGGACGCGGACCTTCTTCATCGAACGCGATGCGACCGACAGCAGCATAGGCCGCAACGTCTTCATCCTGACGACGCAGCCCGAATCCGAATCGGTCACGTCGGCGCGCAGCGGCCGCATCCAGATCACCGGCGACGATCGTTTTCTCGAGCTGAGCCGCGGCCAGCGCAATGAACAGAACCTGAAGACCGGCGAGAAGACGCTGGCACGCTTCGAGACCTTCCAGCAACTGGTCGGCGAGCGCATCCTGTCGAGCATCGACGACCTGCCGCCGAAGGCGCGTTCGACCTTCGAGCTGCTGACCGACCCGACGCCGCGCCACCAGGGCGAGCTCGCCTGGCGCCTCGGGCTGGTGTTCGGCGGCGCGAACCTGGTGCTGCTGGGCATCGGCCTGTCGGCATCGAACCCGCGCCGCGCGAGCAACTGGAACCTGCTGTTCGCGCTGCTTGCGTTCGTCGTCTACTACAACATGATCAACCTGACGCAGGCCTGGGTCGCCAGCGGCAAGGTCGGCATGGGCGCGGCATTGCTGGGCGCGCACGGCGGTGCGCTGCTGCTTTCGCTGGCTCTTCTGTGGTGGCGCGAGCACCGCAACAGCCGGTTCGGACGGCGCCGCGCGATGGCGCTTGCGGCGCCGGCTCGCTGAGGCGCCGCCCTTGCGTACCGTCCGCCGCCTGTTCTATGCCGACATCGTGTCGGCCGTGTTGTTCGTCGCGCTGGCATTCCTGTCGCTGTCGTTCTTCATCGACTTCGTCGACGAGCTGTCCGATGTCGGCCAGCGCGGCTACACCTCGCTGCATGCGGCGCTGTACTCGCTGCTGCTGGTGCCCGGGCACATCTACGAGGTCGCGCCCATCGCGGTGCTGATCGGCACGATCTACACGCTGTCGCGGCTCGCGCAGTCGTCGGAGTTCACGATCCTGCGCACCGGCGGGCTCGGGCCGGCGCGTGCGCTGTCGCTGCTCGCGGTGATCGGGCTGGTTTTCGGCGTGCTGACCTACCTGGTGGGCGACTACCTCGCGCCGCTGTCGGAGCGCCAGGCCAGCCTGGTGCAGGCGCGCTACAAGGGCGGCATCAAGATGAGCCGCTCCGGCGCTTGGCTGAAGAAGGAGCATGCGATGACGCCGGAGGGCGAGCGCAGCTACTCGGTCAACGTCGGCTCGGCGGGCCCCAAAGGCTTGCTGAACGACGTGCGCATCTTCGAGTTCGACGCCGACGGCCGGCTGCTGCGCCGCATCTCGGCGGCCACCGGCGTCGTCGAGCCGAGCACGAACTGGGTGTTGAGCGACGTCGACATCACGCGCTGGGTCGCCGACGGCGGCCGCGCCGAGGTGCCGGAGCAGAAACTCCCGACCTACAACTGGCGCAGCAACCTGTCGGCGGCGGTGGTCGCGGCAGCGGTGCTGCCGGTCAGCACGATGTCGACCATCGACCTGTTCCGCTACATCGGGCATCTGGCGGACAACGAGCAGGCCACGCAGACCTACCAGATCCAGTTCTGGAAACGCGCGCTCTACCCGTTCGCCTGTCTCGTGATGGTCGGTCTCGCGCTGCCGTTTGCATACCTGCACGCGCGCGCCGGAGGCATCGGGCTGAAGGTGTTCGGCGGCATCATGCTCGGGATCAGCTTCGTGCTGCTGAACAACGTCGCCGGGCATCTGGGCCTGCTGCGCGACTGGACGCCCTGGATCGCCGCGGCCGCGCCGAGCGCGTTGTATCTGCTGCTGTCGCTCGCCGCGTTCAGTTGGCTCGTTCGATATCGATAGGCTTCCTCGCATGCGACGCGGCATCCTGCTGTTTGCCCACGGCGCGCGCGACCCGCGCTGGGCCGCGCCGTTCGAGGCGGTCGCGGCGCGCGTGCGCGAACACGATGCAGCGCGGGAGGTTCGTCTTGCCTATCTCGAACTGATGGCGCCGAGCATCGCCGATGCCGGCCGCGAGCTCGCCCTCTCCGGCTGCGACCGGGTCGACATCGTGCCGCTGTTCCTCGGAGCCGGCGGCCACGTGCGCCAGGATCTGCCGACGCTCGTGCGCGACCTCGAGCAGGCGCATCCGCTCGTGCAGTGGCGGCTGCACCCGGCGATAGGCGAGCTCCAGTCGGTCATCGCGGCGATGGCCGATGCCGCCCACCAACTGGCGAGCGAACATTCGCTGGAATAATCGGCGCGCATGAATCTGCATCAGTTCCGTTTCGTCCAGGAAGCCGTCCGCCGCGACCTGAACCTGACCGAAACGGCGAAGGCGCTGTTCACGTCGCAGCCGGGCATCTCCAAAGCCATCCTCGAGCTCGAGGCCGAATTGGGCGTCGACATTTTCGCGCGCCACGGCAAGCGGCTGCGCCGCGTCACCGAGCCGGGCCAGCAGGTGCTGCGCGCGATCGAGGTGATCATGCGCGAGGTCGGCAACCTCAAGCGCATCGGCGAGGAGTTCTCGAAGCAGGACGCCGGCACGCTCTCGGTCGCGACCACGCACAGCCAGGCGCGCTACTTCCTGCCCGAGCCGGTCGCGCAGCTGCGCAAGCGCTTCCCCAAGGTCAACATCGTGCTGCATCAGGGCTCGCCCGGCGAGGTGGCGCGCATGGTCGTCGAGGAAGTCGCCGACATCGGCCTCGCGACCGAGGCGCTGACCGGCCGCGAGGAGCTGGTCACGATGCCATGCTACGAGTGGCAGCACTCGGCCGTGATGCCCAACGGCCATCCGCTCGCGCAGCTCGAGCACATCACGCTCGAAGACCTGGCGCGCTTGCCGCTGGTTTCGTACCACCCGTCGTTCAGCGGCCGCACCCGCGTCGACCATGCGTTCGCGACGCGCGAGCTCAAGCCCAACTTCGTGCTCGAGGCGATCGACGCCGACGTGATCAAGACCTATGTGCGCATCGGGCTGGGCGTGGGCATCGTCTCCGAGCTCGCGACCCGCGACGATCCGCCCGGCAGCGAGCTCGTCTCGCGCCCGCTGGGCCACCTGTTCGGCCAAAACGTCACGCGCATCGCGTTCAAGCGCGGCGCCTACCTGCGCAACTTCGTCTATGCCTTTGCCGAGATGCTGTCCGACCGGCTGAGCCGCGCGCTGATCGTGCAGGCGATGGAAGGCAGTGGCGGCCTCGACTACCAGCTTTGAGTCAAACTTCATCGTCATGAGCCGCTTCGCCAAAACGCCCCCGATCACGAGCCGCCTGCCGGAAGTGGGCACGACGATCTTCACCGTGATGTCGGCGCTCGCGCAAACGCACGGCGCGGTCAACCTCGGCCAGGGCTTCCCGGATTTCGATTGCGACCCGCGCCTGGTCGAAGCGGTCGATGCCGCGATGCGCGGCGGCCTGAACCAGTATCCGCCGATGGCCGGCGTGCCGGCGTTGCGCGAGGCCGTCGCGGCGAAGATCGCGACGCTGTACGGCCATGCCTACGATCCCGGCAGCGAGATCACGATCACCGCCGGCGCGACCCAGGCGATCCTCACCGCGATCCTGGCGGTCGTGCATCCGGGCGACGAGGTGATCCTGCTCGACCCGTGCTACGACAGCTACGAGCCCAACATCCTGCTGGCCGGCGGCGTGCCGGTGCACGTGCCGCTGACACCGGGCACGTTCGAGCCCGACTTCGATCGCATCGCCGCGGCGCTGACGCCGCGCACCCGCGCGATTCTCGTCAACACGCCGCACAACCCGAGCGCAACGGTCTGGTCGGCGGCGCAGATGCAGCAGCTCGCCGAGCTGCTGCGGCCCACCGACGTGATCGTGATCGCCGACGAGGTCTACGAGCACATGGTGTACGACGGTGCGCAGCACCAGAGCGTCGCCCGCTTCCCCGAGCTTGCACAGCGTGCGATTGCGATCTCGAGCTTCGGCAAGACCTATCACGTGACCGGCTGGAAGGTCGGCTACGCGGCCGCGCCCGCGGCGCTGACCGCGGAATTCCGCAAGGTGCACCAGTTCAACGTGTTCACGGTCAACACGCCGATGCAGCACGGCCTGGCCGCCTACATGGCCGATGCGTCGCATCACCTGGAGCTGCCGGCGTTCTACCAGCGCAAGCGCGATCTGTTCCGCGATGGCCTGGCCGCGACGCGCTTTCGGCTGCTGCCCAGCCGGGGCAGCTATTTCCAGTGCGTGGACTACTCGGCGATCAGCGATCTGAGCGAGGAAGACTTCTGCCGCTGGCTGACCGCCGAAGTCGGCGTCGCGGCGATCCCGCTGTCGGCGTTCTACCAGGGCGGCTTCGAGCAGCGCTTCGCGCGCTTCTGCTTCGCGAAGAAGGACGAGACGCTGCGGCTCGCGCTCGACCGGCTGGCCAAGCTCTGACGAGGCCCGGCGGCGCGTCGCCGAGCCCAACGGCCCGCGCTCAACGCTTGCCGCCCTTGCCGATGTCGTCGAGATCGTTCAGGTTGATGAACCCGGAATCCGGCGCGTAGCGTTTCGCGCCGGGGCCAGCGCCCGGCGCGCTGCCGAACGACACGTCGACATCCAGCGGCATGGTGCTCGTCTGCGCAGGGCGTGCATCGAGCGAGCTGGTCGCCGACATCAGCTGCGAGATCGGCCCGCTGTCGGACTCGCCGATCGGCAGCAGCAGGTCGACGTCGGCCCCCGGGCGGCTCGCGTCCTGCTCGGCCAGGTCGCGTGCGATCGAGTACAGGAACAGCAGCTCGCGATATGCCGGCAGCTCGAAGGTCTCGCCGTCCTGCTGGCGCCGGAACAGCAGGCCGTCGAGGTGCTCCATCGTGCGCTCGGGACCGGTCCACAGCGACGTGATCTTCTGCATCACCGCCGGGTAGTCCTCGAGCGAGCGGCCGAGCTGCAGGTCCGACTCCCAGTCGGGCGCGTAGGCGTTGAAGCGGCGGTTGAAGCGCTCGCGGATGCGCTGGTAGGCGTCGACATCGCCGCGGCGCCGGTAGATCTCGAGCAGCTTCAGGTACGGCATCGGGCTGATGCCGCCGCTGCTGCGCACGTGGCTCATCAGCAGCTCGATCGCCGCGTCGTCCTGCCCGAGCACGATGAAAAACTCGGCCTGCTGCTCCAGGTCGATCAGCTCCTCGACCGAGAGCTCGCGCGCCTCGCGATCGGGCGGCTGCGGCGCGGCCATCGCGGGCACGACGGCTGGTGCCGGTACCGGCGCCGGGCTCGGCGTGCCGAACACCGGCGTGATCTCGTACGAGGCGCCGGCCACGTCGGGGCCGGTTGCAAAGACCTGCGGCGCCGAGATCGGCTCGCGCAGGAGGCTGCTCGTGCGAGCGGGCCGCTCGGGCTCGCCGGCATTCGACGCCGGCGCGCTCCACCATTGCGAGGACCCCTGCCGCCGTGCCTGCCGCCACCACAGCGCCGCGACCGCGACGGCCAGCAGCGCCGACAGCCACGCCAGCGCATAGACCAGCGGATTCGCGTAGCGCTCCGACTCGGCCTGGTTCAGGCGCGCCTGCAGGGCCGCAACGGCCTTCTGGCTCGCTTGCGACTCGTTGCGCAGCTGGGCAATGCCGTCTTCGAGCGCCTGCAGGCGTGCCCGCTCCTTGGCAAGCTGCTGGCCCGCGGCCTCGGCCGCGGAGGCCGCACTTGCGGCGGCGGCGACATACGCCGTGTTCAGCGCCGAATTGACCGCCGCTTCGACGGCCGACGGCGCGGGCGCGCC
>DATEFR010000181.1:0-6264 GCA_035280545.1 Burkholderiaceae bacterium
CGCAGGCGCCCGGCGAGCAGGCTCCACTGCGTGGACTTGACGAAGAAGTCGGTCGCGCCGGCTTCGTACGCGCGGGTGATCGACGCGTCGTCGTCCAGGCCGGTCAGCATCAGCACCGGCAGCGATTCGAAGCCGGGCAGCACGCGCAGCTCGCGGCAGGTCTCGAAACCGTCCAGGCCCGGCATCAGCGCATCCAGCACGACCACATCGGGCAGCCAGTCGGCCAGCACCTTGATCGCCTGCTCGCCGCTGTTCGCCTCGGTGATCGCGAAGCCGCGCTCGCGCAGCGCGATCGAGGTCAACAGCAGGTTGACCTCGTCGTCGTCGACCAGCAGCACCTTGGGCTGCTCGGGCAGGTCGTCGTCGCCGAACGGACGCGGAGACGGGCTCATCGAGTAGGGTCCAGCTCGCGCCGGATTCCTTGCAACGCGGCCTCGAGCGCGGCCGCCATCGCGACGATGCCGGGTTCGATGTCGGCAGCGTCGTCGTTGCGTATCGTCGCCTCGAGCTCCGCACAGAGTTGCGAGAGCCGCACCGCACCGATGCTGGCCGACGACGACTTCAGCGTGTGCGCCACCAGGCGCACGGTGTTGCGGTCACCGGCCTCGCGCGCGGTCTGCAGCTGCGGCAGCAGGCGCGCTGCCGAGGTCTGAAATGCCTTCAGCACACGCTGGACGAGCTGGTTCTCGCCGTTCGGGTCGAGCTCGCGCAGCCGCGCGAGCGCCTCCGGGTCGAGCACGCCGGCATCGTCGGCCGGGCTCGGCCGCGAGCCGGCACCGTCGCCGAGATCGCTCATCGGCGCGTGCTTGCGTGCGTGCTTGTCCAGCATGGCCTGGGGCTGTGGGCGGTGGATTGGTTTGAACAGGTCTGCGGCGCCGGCGTCCGGCATGTGCGTGTCCATCAAGACCAGATCGGATTGTGTCGCACGCTTCGCGTGCATTCCCTCAAGCATGCCAGATGCCATCGTGGCGCGACACCCCATAGGTTGCAGCATACGGGCGCTTGTCTCAGGCTGGACGACTTTGTCTTCGATGCCCAACACTCGAGTGGCGCTGTCCGCACGCTCGACCGGCGCACCCAAACGCCGAGTCAGAGCCCGATGGCTCAGTCGGGTCAGCTCGAGCAGACTGGCCAGCGCCGGCGCGGCGATCGCCACGTCCAGCGTGTCGAGTTCGATCAGCACGAGCTGCGGCACATCGCCGGCCGACGGCCCCTCGAACGGCACGACGATCGTGCGCGGCAGTTCGACCACCTCGCGTCGTGTCGCGGCCGCGACACCCAGCGCCGTGCCGGTCAGCGACACGGCGCGCGCCGCGGCCCTGAGGCCAGCAGCGTTCGACGCCGGCGGCGCCGACGTCGACTCGGGCAACCATTCGGCGAGCCGCGCGGCGCGCTCGTCGACCTCGAGCACGTCGTGCAGACGCACCACGCGGGCGCCGAGCTCCGCCTTCAACGCGGCGGCGATCGCACGCAGCGCAAGCTCATGCGATGCGGATTCCTCCGCGATGCGGGCGATCGCGGCGGCCGCGTCGACCAGCGACGCATCGGTCAGCATCGCCGGCGGCGGCACGTCGGCATCGCCGGCATACCCGCGTCGGTTCGATGACAACGCCGAGCGCCAGAGCGCAAGCGCCAGCAAGGCCCCGGCCCCGGCGACGACGGTCAGCGCGGTCTCGTGGGAGCCCGGCGCCACGAGCGCCCATGCGGCGGCCAGGGCAGCCAGCCAGAACGACGCGCGGGACAGGTGCAACAGCATGGCGTGAGCAAGTTCGCGAATCGGGCGGGGCGACATCGCCTCGATGCATCCGATGCCGCGTGACCGGATTTCGGCTCGCCCGAGGAGAACTTGAACATCCCACGAACACGTGCCCATCCTCGCCGCGTGGAGGCTCGGCCGAATCGACCGCGCTATTTACAATCGCTTGCATGAATCGTGTCGGCGGAGCCCGCTGGGATCTGCGGCCACGCTGGTCGCGGTGGCTGATCGCCTGTGCGGCGGCATCCATGCTGCTGTTGCTGGTGTTGGCGTGGACCGTTCCGCCCACCTGGCTCAATGCCGGCCGTGGCGACGATCTCGGGGCGTTTGGTACCGTCGCGCTGGCGCTGCTGCTGCTGAGCGCCGCGCTGGTGGTCTTTGCCGCCTTGTTCGTGCGCGCCTCCGGCGAACGGCATCGCCTGGCCACCGAGCTGCGCGAATCGCGCGACGCGCTGCGCCGCGTCGACGAACTGCTGGACGTCTGGCAATGGCAAACCGATGCGGCTCACCGGCTCGTCGCGATGCGCGCGCCCAACGGGGCGAGCGACGGCAGGACTTGGGCGCCGCCGGGTTCGACGACACCGCTGCTGTGGGACCACCTGAGCAGCGACGACCGAACCGTGCTGCGCACGAGCCTGGAACGCGGCGCGCCGCTGGCCGACCTCGTCGTGCAACGCCGCGACGCGGCGGCGACGCCGGCTCGCCGTGCGCGGCTACGGGGGCGCGCCGTCAGCGATGCACAGGGAGCCTTCGCCGGCTATCACGGCACGCTGCGCGAGATCGAGGCGCCAGCCGAGGCCAGCGCGCCGCCGACCGCCGCCGCACCGGCCGCGACTGTGCCCGCCCCCTTCGCCGATGCCGATTCGTTCGGCTACACGATCTCGCACGACCTGCGCGCGCCGATCCGGGTGGTCGAGGGCTTCACGAAGATCGTCAAGGAAGACTACGGCGGGGTGCTGGACCGCGTCGGCAATGAGCATCTCGATCGCGTGCTGGGCGCCGCGGCGCGCATGAACAACATGATCGACGCGCTGCTCGCGTTGTCCAAGCTCTCGTCGCAGCCTTTGACGCGCCAGTCGATCAACTTGTCGCAACTCGCCGGCTACGTCGCCGACGATCTGCAGCGCCAGTCGCCGGCCCGTCGGGCGGACTTCGCGATCCAGCCCGGCATGCAGGTCGAGGGCGACCCGACGCTGCTGCGCGTGCTGGTCGAGAACCTGCTCGGCAACGCCTGGAAGTACACCGGCAAGTGCGAGACGGCGCAGATCCGCTTCGAGCGCGGCGCCGGCGCCGACTCGTTTGTCGTGCGCGACAACGGCGCCGGCTTCGACATGCGCTTCGCCGACCGCCTGTTCGGCGTGTTCCAGCGCCTGCACAGCGCGAACGAGTTCCCCGGGACCGGCATCGGGTTGGCTTCGGTGCGACGCATCGTGCGCCGGCACGGCGGTGACATCTGGGGTGAGGCCGAACCGAACCGCGGTGCGCGCTTCCACTTCACGCTGCCGAGCGATCCCCAGGCATAACCAGGCGGACGCGGCGCAGCCGCGTGGTCACTCGATTTCAGCGGCCTGCATCAGCGCACGCAGCTGCGCGCGGTTGATCTCGTTGACGCTCATCATCAGCTGGTCCGCGGCCTCGCGGAACTCGAACAGCGATTCGTTCTCGATCGCCCGCACCACCTCGAGATAGGGGCGGAACGGCCCGGTTTCCTCGGCCAGCGCCTGGCGCACGCGCTCGGGCACGGGGATCGAATCGAGCAGCTGCGCGAACGGCTGCTGGAACATCCGGTCGAGCAGCGAGAACACCCCGCAGATGAAGACCTCGTTGCGCATCTCCTCGTCGGCGACGCCGCGCGAGAGCTCCTCCATCAGCAGGCCGCGGCGCACCGCGGCGAACATCACCGGCTTGAGGTTCACGTCCTTGCTGGCGGTCGCGAGCAGCAGCGCCAGCCAGCGCTTCAGCCGCTGGTAGCCCAGCATCATGATCGCGTGGCGGAACGAGCTGATCTCGACGCGCAGCCCGAACGCCGGCGAGTTGATGTAGCGCAGCAGCTTGAACGCGAGCGGCGGATCGCGCTTGAGCGTCAATTCGAGCTTTTCGATCGGCTCTTCCTTGTCGACCCGGTGGATCAGCTCGATGATCACCTGCATGTCGGGCGCGGCGACGTTCTTGCCGCTGCGCGCCGCGGTCGTCGTGACCGCATCGTCGATCGGCCAGCCCAGCACCGCCTGCGCGCCGCGCTGGAACGAGGCTTCCATGTCGGCGATGGTGCGCACGCCCGACTGCACGTACTGGATCGTGCGCGTCACGCCCGGCGGTGCCGCGGCGCTCTCGATCCGGCGCTCATCGGCCAGGTCGATGATCGAGTACTTGAAGCACGGCAGCACCTCGCGCGGCAGCTCGCGCAGCGGCCGGCCCTTGATCAGCAGCGTGCTGCCGCTCGCATGCAGCGCGCTGATCGCCGCGACGTTGACCGGGTCCGCGGCCATGAACGCCGGGATCTCGACCATCAGGTTGGCCGACGGCTGCGCACCCAGCAGGTCCTGCAGCAGGCTCTCGCTGACGATGTTCAGCGACACGCGCGCACCGCTGGCCGGCCAGACGTTGCCGACCTCGTGCAGCAGTTGCGCGACGTCGAGCTGCGCGTCGGGCCGCAGCGGGATCACGGTCAGCCGCGTCGCGATGACCGCGCGATTGCGATCGACGAACGGCGAATAGCCGAGCGCGATCTGCCCAAGGATCGAAGAAGACGTTTCGCTCACCAATAGACTCCGACTGCCGCCACCTGTTGCACGCTACCCGAGGTAGTTGAACAGGCTCAGCTTCTGCACCATCGCGTAGCTCTTGAGCGCCGCATCGTAGCCGGTTTGCTGGTTCGAGAAGTCGGAAATCGCCTGCGTCATGTCAACGTCTTCGGCATTCGAACGCTCGGTCTGGCTCGCGAGCTTGAGCGCCGAGAGGCGGTCGGTCACGCCGTCGACCCGGGTCAGGGTCGCGCCGACCTGGCTGCGCGTCGCCTGCAGCTGGCCCATCACCGAATCGAGCGCCGCGAGGTTGCTGGTGTTGGCCTGCGTGTTCTGCGAGCTGGTGCGGTTGGTCGTGTTCAGATCGGAGATCGCCTGGTCCACGGCATCGAACACGCTCAATGTCGGTGTGGCCGGGTTCAGCGTGAACGAATCCCCATTGGCCGGCGTGCCGGTGATCGTCGCGGACATGCCGTCGATCTGGATCGCCTGCGGCGAGCTGAACGGCGCGGCGGCGGTGGTCGTGCCGGCGGTCGTGTCGGTGATCGTGTAGGTCGACGGCGTGGTCGTCGTGTCGAAGTCCACCGTGTACGCGTGGCCGGTCACGGCCGACGGATCGACCACGTGGCCGGTGTCGATCCAGGCCGATCCGGTGTTGCCGCTGGCCGCGCCGGTGACGAAGGTGCCGTTGCCGGTGCGTGCGCTCATCCAGGCGCTCTGCCCGTCGACCGTCAACGGCAGCGGCTCGCCCGAGGCCGCCTGCTGCGTGCCGGCCTGGCCGGTGTACTGCACGCCGCCGGCCGCATCGACGAACGGCGCCTGGTCGGCCGACTGGCCGCCGAACAGGTAGGTGCCGGCACCGTCGCTGCGGTTGGCGATCGAGAACAGCTGCTTGCGCAGCTCGCTGACTTCGGCGCCGATGCTCTTGCGGTCGGCATCGCTGAGGCTGGCGTCGCCCGCCTGCACGAGCTTCTCGCGGATCTGCTGCAGCAGGTCGCCGGCATCGCCGAGCGCGCTTTCGGTCAGCGTCATCGCGTTGTTGCTGGCGTCGACCGCGCGCTGGTTCGCGGTGCTGCGCGCCTCGGAGGCGAGCGCGCGCTCGGCGCGCGCGGCGGCGGCCGGGTCGTCGCTCGCGCGGTTCACGCGCTTGCCGGTCGTCAGCTGTTCCTGCGTATCCGACAGCGTGTTCTGGCGCTTCATCAGCGCCTCGAGCGAGTTGTTGTAGGCGGTGGCGGTGGCGATGTGCATGGGAGCCTCTACTGCTGCATTCAGCCGCCTGCCGTCTGCAGCAGCGTGTCGAACACGGACTGCGCGACCTGCAGGATCTTCGCGGCGGCCTGGTAGCTCTGCTGGTACTGGATCAGCCGCGCCGCCTCCTCGTCGAGGTTCACGCCGGCGGCGTTGGCGCGTGCGGTCTCGGCCGCCTGCGCGGCGCTGCTGGAGATCGCGGTCGCCGACTTGCTGCCTTGCACGCGCACGCCGACGTCGGCGATCGCGCTCGCATAAGCGTCGGTGATCGTCATCGCCGTGCCGGCCGTGCCGTTGGTCTGCGGCAGCGACGCGACGATGCCGACATCGGCCAGGTTCGAGAACGCGAGCGCATTGCCGTTGTTGCTCGCGACCGAGGTGGTCGGCGCGACACTGACCGTGTCGCTCGCCTTGGGCACGCCGTCGAGCTGCAGCTCGAAGCCGTTCAGCGCAATCGGCGAGCCGGCCGTCCACGTGCCGGTCCCGGTGGTGGTCGTCGTTCCATCGCTCAACTGC
>DATEFR010000182.1:0-5566 GCA_035280545.1 Burkholderiaceae bacterium
CGCTGCTGCTGCAGCCGCTGATCGACCGGGAGCGCGACGTGGCACGCGCCTGCCGGCTGCTGCGCAGCGGTCATCGACTCGTCACGCTGAGCGGGCCGGCCGGCGTCGGCAAGACCCAGCTGTCGATCCGCATCGCGAACGACCTGTGCGCCGAGTTCGAGCACGGCGCCTGTTTCGTCTCGCTCGGCGAGATCACCGATGCGGCCGCGGTGGCCGGCGCGATCGGCCGCGCGCTGGGCTTGAAACAAACGGTTCCGAACACCTGGGACGAGCTGCTGAAGGCTTATGCCGCGCAGCACCACGTGCTGCTGGTGCTCGACAACTTCGAGCATCTGCTCGGTGCGGCGCCGCTGGTCTCGGGGCTGATCGCGGCGGGCGACCGGCTGCGCGTCCTGTGCACCAGCCGCGCGGCGCTCAACGTGGCCGGCGAAACGCTGGTGAGCGTGCCGCCGCTGCAGCTTCCGCCGACGGAGCCGCGTCCGCTGGGCGAGATCGAGCATGTCGCGTCGGTCGCGCTGTTCGTGCAGCGCGCGCAGGCCGCCGAGCCGGACTTCCGGCTGACCGATGGCAACGCCGCCGCGATCGTCGCGCTGAGCCGCCGGCTCGATGGGTTGCCGCTCGCGATCGAGCTGGCAGCCGCCCGCGTGAAGCTGTTCGGCACCGACGAGCTGCAGCGCCGCCTCGAGGTCAGCTTCGACCTGCTGCACCGCGGCCGCCGCGACAGCCCCGAGCGCCACCACTCGCTCGAGGCCGTGCTGCGCTGGGGCTACCAGCTGCTGCCGCTGGACGCACAGCGCGCCTTCGGCTGGCTGGGCCTGTTTGCCGGCGGCGTCACGCTGGCCAGCGCGCGCAGCGTGCTCGCGGACGACACCGACGACAAGGACGACGGCGGCGGCGACGCGGTGGCCGATGCGCTGGAGCTGCTGCTCGAACACCACCTGATCGCGCTCGCCGAGCCCGAACGCCGTGACGACGACAGCGGCGGCAGCCGTGTCGGGCGGCGCTATCGCATGCTGCAGACCGTGCGCGCCTTCGCACTGGATCAGTTGCGCCGCGACCCCGACGAACCGCGGGCGCGCGAACGCTTCATGCGCCACTGGCTCGCGCTAGCCGAGCGCATCGCCGGCGAACGCAGCGCGGGCCGCGCCGACGAGGCCTGCGCGACCTTCGAAGCCGAACACGGCAACTTCGAAGCGGCCGTGGCCTGGGCCGCGCAGCACGATGCGACGGCGGCCCATCGCTTCGTCGCGACGCTGGCGCCGTTCTGGGCCATGCGCGGGTTCGGCGCCGAAGGCCGGCGCTGGGTGCAGACCATCATGCCGGTGCCGGCCGCCGGCAGCACGACGCCGGACGCGAACGCCTCGTACGCCGCGGGCGAGCTGCTGCTCAACCTCGGCTACTACATGGAAGGCATGCCGCATGCGCTGGCCGCGCTCAAGGAAGCGCGGCGCGGCGCCACCCCGCGCCGAACGGTCGACTCGCTGCGTCTGGTCGGTCACCTGCACGCGATGATGGGCCGCTGGAAGCAGGCCACGTCGGTCTTCCGCCAGGCGCTGCAGCAGTCGCTGACGCTGGGCGATGCGTCGATCGCCGCCTGCCGCAACAGCCTGGGCACGCTGCTGCGCCATCAGGGCGAATACGCCGAGGCCCACGACCACTTCGAACAGGCGCTCGCGAAGGTCGAGTCGGTCAGCCCGGCGATGGCGGCCGGCATCCTCTTCAATCTCTCGTTGCTCGCGCGGCTGCGCGGCCAGTACGCCGAGGCACGCGACCTGTGCTCGCAGGCCGTCGCCCGCGCCCGCGCATCGCACGACCTGCGCAAGCTCGGCTGCGTGCTGGTGGACCACGGCGAGCTGATGCTGCTGACCGGCAGCGTCGAGGCCGGCGTCGCGGCGATCGACGAGGCGCTGGCGATCAACAAGCGCGTCGGCGACAGTTTTCTCGAGGGCTGCGCGCTGCAGCAGAAAGGCGCCGCCGCCGTTCTGCATGGCCGCGCCTGCCAGGCCCGCGAGCTGCTGGGGCGCAGCCTGCGGGTGCATCGCGATGCCTGCTGCGGCGACCAGGCCGACATCACGCTGCTGTGGCTGGTGCGCGCCTGCTGGCTCGACGGCTCGCCCGACGAAGCCGCGAGCTACTTCGCGCAACTGCTGCAGCTCGGCCCCAAGGTCCGCCACTACCTGCTGCCCTCGGTGCTGGAGGAAGGCGCGAAGCTGCTGCACCACCGCGGGCAGTTGCCGCAGGCCGGCCTGGCGCTCGCGCAGTCGCGCGCCATGCGCGAACGCTTCGGCCTGCGGCCGGCGCCGGTCGAAGAGAAAGCAGCGCTCGCGTCGCGGCGCGCGCTGCAGACCGAGCTCGGCGCGACTCGCTGGCACGAGCTGAGCCACGCGGCCCAACCCGTCGATGCCGACGACCCGCTGCGCCTGCTCGAGGACAGCCTGCCGCGCAGCGTGCCCGTCGAAGACAACGCCTGAGGCGCCCTACGACTTCTCGACCGTGATCGCCCAGCCCGGCTGGATCGTGTCCGGGTCGCCGCGCAGCGCGGTCGCGACGCCATCCATCAGCTCGGGCCGGAACCCGCGCTGCGGATTGAGCTGGAAGAGCTGACGCAGCGCATCGAGTGCGATCGCATCGTCGCCGCCGGCCTTGCGGTCCACCGCGATCTCGTCGGGCGCCAGCAGCGTCGCCGCGTTCGTCGCGGCGATGCCCCACAGCGTCGCGCGGCGCGGGTCGTGCGCACTGACGACGACCTGGGCCGGCGTGTGCTTCGGGGGTTGGACCGGCGGCTGCACCGGCGGCTGCACTGGCGGCTGGACCGGCGGTTGCGTGCCGGTGGTCGGCGTGGGCGTCGGGGTGGGCGACGGCACCGGCGTGCCCGCCGGCTGCTTCTTGTTCTTGTCGTCGCCGCTGAACGCCAGCGCCTGCACGATCGAGTTGCCGACCAGCACCAGCGCCGCGGCGCCGGCGACGCGCTTGGTGTTCAGGAACGTCTTGCGGGCATCGACATCGTCCGGCTTGGGATCGACATATCCACGTTGCACCGAGTTCCTCAGCGGCTTGGACACCGCCCACGTATAACCTGCCTTCACGCTGGCATCCAGGTAGTTCTTGATCGCTGTCGGGTCGTGGTACAGCGCACCGCCGGCCTTGACGGTCAGCGCGGCACCGCCGGCCCACGTGAACAGCTCATCGCCGAACGACAGCCCGACGCGGAACACGGCGTGATCCCCGACGGCGGCCTCCCCTTCGGGCGACTTGAAGCCGGGCATGTGCGTGCCGAATCGCACGCCCAGGATGCGCACCGCGTCCATCGCGTTGGCCGCGGCGAATGCGGCGGTCGCCAGCGGCAGCGTGCCGTTCGTGCCGAGGTCGTGGACCGCATAGCCCAGGCTGATCGCGTAGGTCGTCGCCTGCACGCCGTCTATCGTCCACCGGGCGACGCTGGTCGTCGGGCGCAGCGCCGGTGCGACGCGCAGCGCATTCAGCGACGCCTGAACCGCTTCGAGCGCCTTCGCATCGTCCTTCGGCGTTTTGTTGCGCAGCCGCCCGATCGCCGCTTCCAGCTCGTCGACCCGCTCGCCGAGCTCTTGGACTTTCGCCTTCGACACGCCCGTCAGCAGGTTCAACGGCGAACGGCGCTGGATGCGATCGGCGAAATTCGCATGCACCTGCAGCGAGCGGTCGAACCGGGCCCGCGCCGGGATGCCATCCCGCATCGTGTCCATCTGCTGGCCGACATTCAGCCCGAGCGCCTGGGCGCTCTGCTCCAGGCGATCGATCGCGCCACCGACCTGCCGCTCATAGACGCGGCGGACCTGCCACGGCTTCACCTCGTGGCTGCGCAGCGCTTGCACGGCCTGGCTGAAGTCCGCCCGCTGCTCACGATTGCCCAGATGCTGGCCTTGCCGGACGACATCGTTGAGTGCGAGCTCGAAATCCTTCTTCGGGTCCAGGTCGCGACCCATCTGCTCGAAACGCGTCTCCCAGCCGTACGCTTGCGCAAAACGGCCGATCTTGACGAAGGCGCGCACTGCCGAGCCGGCGACGGCCCAGAGGAATGTGTTGCTGTGGCCCAGGACGTCCGCCGGCATGAACTTCGCCGCGGCCGCCGTGGCGAGGCCCGTGACGATCACGCCGCCGGCGGCCGACGCGAGCACGCGCGGCAACGCAGCCTGATCGGGCCGGACCCACGCATACGCCTGCGTGTTCGCGATCGCGAGCGACGCGGTGCCGTCGTCGGCGACGTGCATGCCGCCGACCACGTCGTAACCGCCCTTGGACACATGGCTCGCGGCGTCTCGCGGGGTATTGCCGAGCATGCGCTGCCAGCGTGTCCCGCCGGGCTCTAGCCGGTAGACCCAAGCGCCGCCGTCGGCCTGCGCCGCGGCGCTGGCCTGGTCGAAGCGCTTGAAGGTGCGCATCGAAACCTGGGTCGGATCGGTGATCGCATCACGCGGCGCGACATCGGACACCGCAAAGCGCACGCGCGCGCCGCGTGTGCGCGCCTGCGTGATGTGCTCGGCAATGGCGGTCTCGTCGGCCGACGGCGTGCGCAGCGGCGTGCCGGGGTCGCGGGCCTGCGCGACCAGCGTGTCGGCATGCTGCTGCACCGCGTCCCACGACGCGAGCCGGATGCTGGGCGTCGTCGGCGCCGGCACCGCGCCGCGCGACTCGTTCGGCACGCCGATCGGCATCAGCGAGCCGTCGCGGTACATGTGCACGGCACCGACGATCTCCTGGTGCTCGGCACGGCCGCGCCGCACCGGGCTGCGCCCCAGCGCGGCGTCCGGCTCGATGCGATAGATCCAGGCGCCACCGCGGCGCCGTGCTGCGCGCGTCGCGTCCTTGAACGAGTCGACGGCGAGCACGTCTCCGCCCTTGGTCGCAACGCCACGGCCGCCGAGGATCACGTCGCCGGGGCCGGCGCTCGTGACCACGAAGCGCGTGCGCGACTTGCGCCCGGTCGCCTGCACCAGCGCGTCGGTCAGTGCCCGTTCGTCGCGCGTCGGTGCCCGGTACGGCGTGCTGCCGCGGGCCGCGGGGTCATAGGTCTGCACGACGGCGTCGCCGTTCACCATGACATCACGCCAGCTCGTCAGTGTGAGCCGCACGGTGCTGGGCGGCAGCGGCACGCCCTCTTCGTCGCGGCCGGTCGGCGGCGCTGCCTCATCGGGCAATGCCACAGGATCCGGCGCCGCTCCGTCGGGCAATGCGGTAGGGCCGGCGAGGCGAGTCTCGGTCAGGCCATCCGGACCCGTCGCCTCGGCCGGCATGTCGCTGGCGACGAACTCGGGCCGCACGCCCAATCCGGTGTCGGGGCCGAACACGGTCCGGCCGCCCTCGCGGATCTCGGCGATGGGCAGCCCGGGTCGATAGCGCGCGAACGCCGGCTGCGCGTGCGGATTGCCCTTCTGCAGCAGGAGCTGGACCTCGTTGAGCTTCGCATCGGGCCGCGCGTCGAGCACGCGGCCGCGCAGCCCGATGTCGACGTTCGCGCCGTACACGTCGACGCCCAGCGCGTTCGCGAGCTCCTGCGCGAATTGCACGCGGCCCTCGCCGGCATTGCAGA
>DATEFR010000183.1:0-10315 GCA_035280545.1 Burkholderiaceae bacterium
GCCGATGCGGATCTCCCCGCGGTCCGGGCTCAGGAAGCCGGCGATCAGCCGCAGCAGCGTGGTCTTGCCGCAGCCCGACGGGCCGAGGATCGAAAAGAAGCTGCCGCGCGGCACCTCGAACGACAGGCCGTCGACGGCGACGTGGCCGTCGTAAGCCTTGACGACGCCGGAGACTTCGAGATCGGCTGTCGACGACATCGCGGCCGGGTCAGCCACGATCTCAGTTCGCTGCCTTGACGCGGTCCAGCACCTTGCCTTCGATCTCCTCGATGCCCGCGGGCACCGCCGGGTACCAGCGCACGTTCTTCAGCGCGGCTTCCGGGAAGCTCTCGGCGAACTGCGCCTTCAGCTTGGCGTCCATGAACTTGTCGGCGCCTTGCGAGGCGGTGAAGTTGCCGGCCGAGGTCGCGACCTTCGCGGCGATCTCGGGGCGCATGTTGAAGTTGATCCAGGCATACGCGGCCGCGTCGTTGCGGCCCTTGGCCGGCAGCGCGAAGGTGTCGATCCAGCCCATCGCGCCGGACCTGGGCGCGATGAACTTGATCTCGGGCTTCTCGTTGTTGAGCTTCCAGCCGCCGGTGTCCCACATCATCGCGCCGACCACCTCGCCGTTGCGCATGCCGTTGAGCAGCTGGTCCTTGTTGTCCCAGAAGAAGCGCAGGTTGCCCTTGCAGGCGGCGAGCGTCTTGCCGACGTCGTCCATCAGCGCCGCGTAGGCCTTGGGGTCGTTGTACAGCGCGAACGGGTTCTTGCCGGCCGCGAAGGCGAACGCCAGCAGCGTCGGCCGCTTCAGCCGCACCGCGGTCTTGCCCTTGTAGTCGGGCTTGCACAGGTCGGGATAGTCGGTCAGCTTGGCGCTGGCGGTGTTGACGACCAGGCCGTCGGTGCCCCAGATGTGCGGCAACCCGTAGACCTTGCCGTTGAGCGTCGTGTTCTGCTTGGTCGCATCGAGCATCGCCGGGATGAACAGCTCGCTCTTGATCTTCGCGAGGTCGAACGGCTTGTAGATCCCGAACTCCTGCTGCGGGCCGGTGATGCGGTCCTGCGACGGCTGCGCGAGGTCGAAGCCGGCGCCGCCGGTGGCGCGCAGCTTGGAGATCATCTCCTCGTTGTTCGACAGCGTGATCTCGACGTCGATGCCGGTCTCTTTCTTGAACTGCGCGACGACCTCGGCCGGCACGTAGTCGGCCCAGGTGATCAGGCGCAGCTTGCCGCCCTCCTGCGCCTGGCCGGGCGCGGCCGCGACCAGCGCGCTGGCGCCGACGCACAGCGCCAGCACGGCGCGAACGAAAGAGCGGGATGAAGAGCGAATCATTCGGGTCCTCCTGTCGTCGCCGGGCGGTGCGGCGGGGACCCGAGCATACTGCCCGTCGGTGACGGGGCGCTCCGGAGCGGACCCTAAGCGGGGCCTCCAGCAGACCTCTACGCGGTCTTGTCGAGGTTGTCGCCCAGCACCGGCGCGGCGGGGAACGTGGCGCGCTGCTTGGACGCGGCTTCGAGCTGCGCGGCAAGCCGGCTCAGCCACGGGAATCGCGGCGGCACCGGCTGCTGCGTGACCTCGTCGATCTGGACCTGCGGCGTGCGCTCGAGCTTGCGCGACTGCGCCGCGGCATCGCTCGTCGAGCTGCCGCGCGCTTCGGCCCCATCGGCCCTATCGGTCTTGAGCGATGTGACGGCCCCCACGCCGCCGATGCCGCTCGTGCTCATATGAGCTCCCTCCAGACCCAAAACCAAGGGTCTTGGGCCTGCTATCGGCGGGCGACGGCGGAACTTGAGCCGCCAAGCGTGACGCGTGCCGCACTTTCGTGCCGCACTTCGGTGCCGGGTCGGGTGGATCAGCCCAGCGAGAGCAGTTTGCCGCGTTTCTGGGTCTGGTCGATGTAGCGTTGCAGGGCGCGCAAGGTCGGCGGGTCGGCGCGGACGAACTCGCAGCCCAGGCGCACGCCTTTCGCATCGGGCCCCAGCGAGGTCACGTGCTGCAGCCGCAGGTTGACGCGCAACAGTGTGTCGGCATCCAGCTCGACCTGCACTTGGTTCAGCTCGACGCCCGGCTGCAGCGGCGGCAGATCGTCCGGCAGGAACAGCGCGCAGCCGCCGATGCTGATGTCCAGCACGCGCAGGGCGAGCTGCATCTCGGCGATCTGCGTGTGGCGCAGCCGCGCAACCGGCGAGGTGCGCAGCAGCGGGCGCACGCGAAACGCGTTGCGGCGCTGGAAGCGGTACAGCTCGCGCGGGTAGCGGCAGCTCAGCACGCTGGCGTTGACGCCGCGCACCAGGACCGGGTCCTGGATGTCGAACTGCAGCTTCACGCTGTCGAGATAGCCGACCGCGACGGCCTCGTCGGATTCGAGCAGCGGCGCCAGCGCCGGGTCGGTCGGGTCGACCGCGAGCCCGATGCTGCCGCGCTCGGCGTCGGTGGTCCACAGCGTCGCGCTGACCACGTGGCCGTCGCTTGCGTTCAGGTTCAGCGCGATGCTGCCGTCGACCAGCTGGCGCAGCAGCGACGCGACTTCACGCGGCGAATCGACGCGGAACTCGTTGAACGCGCCCGCATGGATCTGGTCCAGCGGCATCGGCCGGGTTTCCATGGTGTGCCGTTCGCGGTCGATGCTGCAAAAAAAAGGAGCTTCGCGCGGTCAGAGTCAGTGCACGGTCTTCGGCCGACCGGCCAGCAGCTGGTCCAGGTCTTCGAGCCAGGGCTCGGCGAGCTGGCGGATCTCGGCGTCGTTGATCAGGATGCGCTGCATGATGCGCGACTTGAACTGGATCTCGTCCTCGGCCAGCGGCTGCCTCGCGGCGCTGCTCTTGAGCTGCGAGATCAGCAGCGCGCACGCACCTTCGAGCTTGAGCACGTGGTCCCAGTTGCCGGCGCGCGCGGCGTCCAGCATGTCCTGGCTCGCCTTCTCGATGGCTTCGTAGTAGTGCAGCAGGGCGGTGTTCATGGCGTCTCTCGAATCGGGGACGGAAATGGGGCTGTTGGGGCGGCGCATGCTCAGGACTGCTCGGGCATGTTGGACCAGGCACTGCGCAGCGTCTCGATCAGGCGCGCGCATTCGTCGAGGCTGTCCTCGTCGTTGTTCAGGTTCGCCTTCGTCAGCCGCAATGTGATGTAGCTGTAGAGGTCGCGCAGGTCGCTGGCCAGCTTGCCGCCGTCGGCCAGGTTCAGCGGTGCGCTCAAGCCCTCGTCGACGATGCGGACCGCGCGGCCGATCGCCTGGCCCTTGGCCTGGATGTTGCGGCTGCGCATCGCGCCGCGCGCTTCGGCGATCGCGGCCAGCGCGCCGTCGAACAGCATGCTGACCAGCTTGTGCGGCGTGGCGCCGTCGACGCCGGTGGCCACGTGCACCTGCTGGTAGGCGCCGGCCTGGCGGCGTCCGACGAAACTGCTGGCGGAGGCGTTGAACATGAGGGCTGAACCTTGTGCGATAACGCGATGCTCTGGTTATCGGCCCGTGGTTCCCGGGCTTGAGCGCGACATTCGCCGCGTTTTCGGCCTGCCGACGGTGCTGTTCCGTCGATCGGCGGCGCGGGCGCGCGTCAGCTGCTCTTGTTCCAGTTGGTGATCTGCTGGGTGATGTAGGTGCTCAGCGTCGTCAGCGACGCCATCTTGGTGTCCAGCGCGTTGTACTGCTTCGTGAGCCGTGCCTGCGTGGCATCCAGGCGGGTCTGAAGCTTGTCCTGGTCGGACTGGTTGCGCGTCAGGCTCGCGTTCAACCCGGCGATGCGCGTGGTCAGCAGGCCGTCTCCGCCGAGCACCGCGTTGCCGAACAGGTTGATCTGCTGCGCGAAGCCGTTGTTGCCGGAGTTGCTCAGGTCGGCGTTCGCGAATGCCTTCTTCATCTCGCTGGGGTTGGCGAGCGCGGCGGTCAGCTTGGTGTCGTTGACCTTCAGCGTGCCGTCGGTCTGGATCTCGAGGCCCATCTGCGACAGGTTCGGGAACGTCGACGAGGCGCCGGACGACCCGCTGATCAGGTTGCGCAGCTGGCGCTGCAGCGATTGCGCGCTCGAATCACCCTGCAGCGGGCCGGCGGTCGAGGTGCTGCTGTCGTACTTGAGGTCGGTCGACAGCAGCGACGACAGCGTGTTGTACGTGGTGACGAAGCTCTGCACCGCGGTCTTGATCGAGTCCGTGTCCTGGGCGATTCCGATCTGCACCGGGCTGGTCGTGACCTTGCCCAGCGTCAGCGTCAGGCCCTTGATCACGTCGGTCAGCGTGTTGGTCGCCGAGGTGACGCTCAAGCCGTTGATCGTGGCCTTCGCATTCGCGGCGGTCTGCGTCGAGGTGGTGGCGGTGGTGCCGCCGGCCGGGTCGTAGGCGAGTGCCGACAGGCCGCTCGCATCGGTGTTGGCGCCGTCGCTGTCGGCCGCGGTGATGCGAAACGCATTGTCGACGCCGGTCGTCTTGGAGGTCAGCACCAGCCGCGAGCCGCTCGCATCGGTCACGACCGACGCGTTGACGCCGGCGCTGGACGCGGTGATCTTGTCGGCCAGCGTCGTCAACGTGTCGGTCGCGCTGACCGTGATGTCGACACCGCTGCTGCCGCTCTTCGCGGTGAACGAGGCGTTGTTCGTGGACCAGGTGCCCAGGTCGATGTGCAGCGTGCCCGAGCCGACCAGCGCATCGGCCGCCGAGAACGTCCCGCTGACCGTCGACTGCGCGGCCGCGAGGCTCTGCACCTGCACCGCATAGTTGCCGGTCGCCGCGCTGGTGCCGGTGCTGACGCCGACCGAGGTCGAATCGGACGAGGTGCCGGTGGTGGCCGACCAGGTGCTGGGCTTGATCAGCGTGCGGGCCGCGTCGCGCAGGTCGGAGACGTCCGACTTGAGCGTGCCGTAGGCCGAGATCGTCGACTGGATCGAGGTGGCCTTGGTCTGCAGGCTCGTCAACGGCGCCTTCTCGACTTCCATCAGCTTGCTGATGATCGAGCTGACATCCAGGCCGCTGCCGATGCCGGCCGAGCTGACCGATCCGGTGCTGCTGATCGAAGTGGACATGTCACCTACCTCTGCGCCATGGCAGCCCGGCAGGGCCCCGCAGCGCGTTCATCGTTCGCAAAATGAAAACGGGATATCCGGGACCTGGGCCCGAATATCCCGTTTGTCGGCGTTGTCGCGCCGAACTTGAGGGTGTCCGGCCGAAAAATTTTTAGGCGTCAGCCCAGCAGCTTGAGCACCATCTGCGGCAGCTGGTTCGCCTGCGCGACCATCGCCGTGCCGGCCTGCTGCAGGATCTGGGCGCGCGACATGTTCGCGGTCTCTTGCGCGAAGTCGGCATCCATGATGCGGCTGCGCGAGGCCGACTGGTTCTCGACCGAGGTCTGCAGGTTCGTGATCACCGCCGAGAAGCGGTTCTGCGATGCGCCGTAGATCGCACGCTGGCTGTTGATGTCGTCCAGCGCGGTGTCGATGTCCTGGATCACGGTCGCGATCGCGGTCGTGTTCGCGGTGCTGCCGATCGAGGCGGCGGTCACGGTCGTGATCTTCGTGTCGGCGGTCATGTCGTTCGTCGCGATGTCGATCGAGTCGTTCGCGGTGACATTGGCGCCGACCTGGAAGGTCAGCGTGCCGGCGTCGGCGCCGAGGATGTACTTGCCGTTGAAGGTCGTGCCGGCGAGCACGCGGCCGATTTCCGAGCTGAGCTGCTGGAACTCGAGGTTCAGCGAGTCCTTGTCCGAGTCGCTGTTGGTCGCGTTGCGCGCCTGCACCGCCAGCTCGCGCATGCGCTGCAGCGAGTCGCCGATCGACGACAGCGCGCCGTCGGCGGTCTGCGCCAGCGAGATGCCGTCGTTGGCGTTGCGGATCGCGACGTTCATGCCGCGAACCTGCGCGTTCATGCGCTCGGCAATCGCCAGGCCGGCGGCATCGTCCTTCGCCGAGTTCACCCGCAGGCCGGAAGACAGGCGCTGCATCGAGGTCGCCAGCGAAGACTGCGAGCCGTTCAAGTTGCGCTGAGCATTCAGCGATATGAGGTTGGTGTTGATCGTCATCGGCATGATGGGCACTCCACAAGATCAGGGGCTCCCGGCCGGCTGTGCCGGATTCCGGACCACACGCCCCTGACAAAAAGCGGTGAGGCGTGGTCGCATTGTTCTGTAGTCCCCATGCCGACAAACGCCCGAAATGCGGCGACTAGACGGCCCAATTCGATGCCGGAAACGACACGAGGCCCCGACCGGTTACCCGGTGCGGGGCCTCGTGGCAGACCAATCGCGGCGCGCTGGCGCCGCGAGCGGCTGTGCGTTTACTGCAGCAGGCGCAGCACGCTTTGCGGCAGCTGGTTCGCTTGCGCGACCATCGCCGTACCGGCTTGCTGCAGGATCTGAGCGCGCGACATGTTCGCGGTTTCCGTCGCGAAGTCGGCGTCGGTGATCCGGCTGGACGCGGCGGATTGGTTCTCCACCGAGCTCTGCAGGTTCGACACCACCGAGTTGAAGCGGTTCTGCGAGGCGCCGAAGGTGGCGCGCTGGCTGTTGATGTCGTCGATCGCCGTGTCGATGTTGGTGATCACGGTGGCGATCGCGCTGGCGTTGGCGGTGCTGCCGATCGAGGCGCTGGTCACGGTCGTGATCTTCGCGTCGGCAGTCAGGTCGGTCGTCGTGATGTCGATCGAGTCGTTGGTCGTGACGTTGGCACCGACCTGGAAGGTCAGCGTGCCGGCGTCGGTGCCGAGGATCGCCTTGCCGTTGAACGTCGTGCCGCCGAGCACGCGGCCGATTTCCGAGCTGAGCTGCTGGAACTCGAGGTTCAGCGAGTCCTTGTCCGAGTCGCTGTTGGTCGAGTTGCGCGCTTGCACCGCCAGTTCACGCATGCGCTGCAGCGAGTCGCCGACCGAAGCCAGCGCGCCGTCGGCGGTCTGCGCCAGCGAGATGCCGTCGTTGGCGTTGCGGATCGCGACGTTCATGCCGCGCACTTGGGCGCTCATGCGCTGGGAGATCGCGAGGCCGGCGGCATCGTCGGCTGCGGAATTGATCCGCAGGCCCGAGGACAGGCGCTGCATCGAGGTCGCGAGGGAGGATTCCGTGCCCGCCAGCTTGCGCTGGGCGTTCAGCGAGAACAGGTTGGTGTTGACGGAAATGGTCATTTGAGACTCTCCATACGGTTAATGAATGACTATCCGGCTTTGGACGCCGGGCCAGCGACACGAGGCCTCTGGCTTGCTGCGCCCGGCGCGAGTCATCCTTTGTCTTTGCAGGAGGCTGAATCAGTGGTGCCTCTCGCGAAACATTGGCCGCTTACTCCGGACCCCGGTTTCGATTGCTCGTTGCCGTTGGTTTGCTTATCGGACTGCCTCCGCGCGAACTTGAGGACTGATGTCAAGTTAAATTTGCGGACTATTTCCAGCTCTCTTCATCGAATCGATCAGGAAATTGCCGACACCAACGTCAGGATTTCGGCAAGTCGGCCCTCTTATTGAGCGGCGCGGACGGAGTTGGCGCGAAGAGTCGCGACATCCCGTCCCAATTCCGCGGATCGCGCGCGGCAAGGCACTCCTAGACTGGGCCGACCCGCAATCCGTGCCTGCTGCCAGGCGACCGCTCATGACTCTTGCCGCATCCGCGGGCCACGCCCGGACCGCCTCGCCGCACCCGCCCCAGGCGACGCCGCCCGGGCACAACCACTGGCAGCGCGGCGTCGCGCTGGCACGCGAAGGGCGACTGGCCGAGGCCGCCGCGTCGCTCGAGCGGGCGATCCGCAAGGCGCCCAACGCGTCGCTGTACTGGCTGAACCTGGCGAGCGTGCGGCGCCGCCAGCGGCTGGTCGACGATGCGTTGCGCTGCGCCCAGCGCGCGTTCGAGCTCGATACGCACAACATCCTCGCCTGCCACCTGTGGGCCGAGCTGCTGCGCAACGGCAACCGCAGCACGCAGGCGCTGCGCGTGCTGCAGGCGCTGCACCCGGACGTGGCGCGCGACGAGCAGCACTGCCTGCTCGAAGGCACGCTGCAGATGGCGCTGGGCGAATGGCAGGCCGCGGCGTTGACCTTCCTGAAGCTGCTGGGCATGAAGCCCGGGCATATCGAGGCGTATCAGCAGCTCGGCTTCGCGCTGGCCAACCTGCAACGGCACGCCGACGCATCGGAATGCTTCCGCACGGTCAGCATGCTCGAGCCGCAGATCGGCTCGGCGATCTACAGCGCGCACTACAGCGCCTGGGCCTGCGACTGGAAGTCGGTGGCCGAGGACGAGCCGCGCCTGGCCGAAGCGATGGCGCGGCTCGGCGAAGGCGGTGCGGCTCCGGGCTACAGCCCGTTCTGCCTGCTGTCGCTGAACGACGATGCGGCGATGCACCGCAAGGCGGCCGAGGTCGCGGCGGACCACCTGGCACGACAAGCCCGCAACAGCCAGTTCGAAGGCGGCTGGAACGCGCCGGCACCGGGCCCCGAGGGCTACCCGGCGGTGGTCGCGGCGCCGCGCTGCCGCATCGGCTTTGTCTCGGCCGATTTCCGCACCCACGCCACCAGCATGCTGCTGGTGCGCACGCTCGAGCGGCTGGACCGCTCGCGTTTCGAGCTGATCCTGTATTCGCACGGGCAGGACGACAACAGCCCGCTGCGCCAGCGGCTGGTCGCCGCGGTCGACCGCTTCGTCGAATGCCGCGAGATGTCCACCGGCCAGCAGGCGCAGCGCATCCGCGACGACGGCGTCGCGATCCTGGTCGACATGAGCGGCTTCACGGCCGCTTCGCGGCTCGCGGTGTTCGCGCTGCGGCCCGCGCCTGTCCAGGTGCTGTGGCTCGCCTACCCGAGCACCACCGGATCCGACTTCATCGACTACGTGATCGGCGACCCGGTGCTGACGCCGCTCGCGCACGCCGACGACTTCACCGAGAAGATCGCGCAGCTGCCGGTCTGCTACGAGCCCACCGACGAATTGCGCGAGCACCCCGCGACCTCGACGCGCGCCGCGGCCGGCCTGCCCGAGGACGCCTTCGTCTACGCCTGCTTCAACCAGAGCTACAAGATCACCGAGCCGGTGTTCTCGCGCTGGTGCCGCATCCTGCAGCGCGTGCCGGGCAGCGTGCTGTGGCTGCTGGTGCCGCAGGAACACATCCAGGCGGCGTTGCGCGAGCGGGCGGCCGAGCGCGGCATCGCGGCCGAGCGGCTGATCTTCGCGCCGTTCGTCAAGCCTACCGAGCACCTGGCACGGCTGCCGCTGGCCGACCTGTTCCTGGACACCTTCCCGTACGGCGCGCACACGACCTGCAGCGACGCGCTGTGGATGGGGCTGCCGGTGCTGACGCAAGTCGGCCGCAGCTTCTCGGCGCGCGTGGCGGCGAGTCTGCTGCACGCGGTCGACCTGCCCGACCTGGCGGTGGCCGACGCGCAGGACTACGAGCGGCTCGCGGTCGAGCTCGCGACCGATCGTGCCGCGCTGCAGCGCATGCGCGAGCATCTGTCGCAGCGCAGGCTGGCGCTGCCGCTGTTCGACAACCCGCGCTTCAGCGCCGAGCTCGGTGCGCTGTTCACGCGCATGGTCGAACGCTGGCGCCTCGGCCTGCCGCCCGAAGCGCTGCCGGCGCAGGCGTTGACCGAAGCAGACGTTCGCGGAGATGCCGCGGCATGAACGCACGCACCGACGAAACGCCGGTCTGGCAATTCCTGCGCGCCGATGGCTCGGTGATCGCGCCGGCGCTGCGCCTGCTGTCCGACGGCCGCATCGAAGGCCACTCGCACGAGAACGAGGCCCGCTGGTCGGTGCGCGACGGCAGCCTGCACTTCCTGACGCACGATGGCCGCAGCAGCACCGTGTTCGACCAGGCCGACCGCACCGAGCCCGGCCGCGTGCGGCTGCGCGGCCGGTTCCGCCTCGCCGATGAGCGCGACGCGACCTGGCACGTGCTCGAGCAGTCCGACCCGACGGCGGCGCTCGCGATCGGGGTTCCCGAGGTCGTGCGGTTCGACTCGCACGGCGTGCGGCTGCGCGCCAGCGAACGGGTGCGCGCGCTGCTCGCGCAGCACCAGGTCCATTTCGGGCGCCAGGCCGAACGCTTCGTCGACGACGATGAGATTTTGATCGGCACGCGTGCGGCGATCGAGCCGTATGCCGCGTTCCCGGCCGGCCAGTCGTTGTGCTCGATGGGCGCGTTCTCGTATGCCGAGTCGGAGCTGCCGACCGACCTGCACGTCGGGCGTTATTGCTCGATCGCGCTGGGCTTCGACGTGTTTCGCGACCGTCACCCGATCGAGTGGGCGACGAGCTCGTCGATCACGTACGACATCGATGCGCTGGACGGCTACCGCTCGTTCGTTGCCGCGCACCGCGACTTCAACGCGGGCGCGTTCGTGCCGACCGAACCGGCGGATCGCTGGGCGCCG
>DATEFR010000184.1:0-3758 GCA_035280545.1 Burkholderiaceae bacterium
CGCGCTCTTCGCGCGGTTGGCGACCTCGGCCCGCTCCTTGGCCGCCTCCAGCTCGGCGGTGCGGTCCTTCAGCGCCTCCTCGGCCTGGTGGCGCCCGATCGCGTAGCGAATCGCGCGCAGCAGCATCGCGCTGTCGACATGACCCTTGACGAGATAGTCCTGCGCGCCGGACTGCAGCGCCTGCACCGCGACCTCCTCGTCCGTCAGGCCGCTGAGCACCACCAGCGTCGGCACCTTGCGCTCCTGCGCGAACAGGCGCTGCAGCGTCGCCAGCCCCGAACTGCCGGGCAGGCCCAGATCGAGCAGCACCACGTCGACTTCGCGGCTGCGCAGCTGCTCGATGCCGTCCGGGAGATCACGCGCCCAGGTCAGCTCGAATGCCAGGCCCTTGGCACGCGCATCGTTGAGCATCAGGCCGATCAGCTTGGCGTCGCCCGGGTTGTCCTCGATCAGCAGGACCTTGATCGGATGAGTCATGGCGTGCCCTCATCATCTGGGCGGCAGGCTCACGACCGTGAGCCAGAACTCTTCGATGGCCTGGACGATGCGATTGAACTGGTGCAGGTCGACGGGCTTGGTGACGTAGCAGTTCGCGCTGAGCCGGTAGGCGCGCAGCACGTCCTCCTCGGCCTGCGACGTGGTCAGCACGACCACCGGAATGACCTTCAGCGCATCGTCGGCCTTGATCCTCGCGAGGACCTCGCGGCCGTCCATCTTCGGCAGGTTCAGGTCCAGCAGGATCAGGTCCGGGCGCGGCGCATCCTGGTGCGGCGGGCGCCGGTACAGGAAGTCGAGCGCCGCGACGCCGTCCTCGACGACGTGCATGCGATTGAGCACCTTGCCGCCCTTCAACGCCTCGCGGGTGAGCCGCACGTCGCCGGGGTTGTCCTCGACCATCAGGATCTCGATGGCCCTGAGTGCGTCTAGGTTCGGCATGGCGTGTGGTCTCCTCGTCGCCCGCGAATCGCGTCCCTACTATAGACCTCGTGCTTCGCGATCCCTGAACTGCCTGACGAGGTCGAGGATCGCCTGCGACTGGTAGCCCTCCGCCAGTTCGCGCACGCGGCTCGCGAACGGGCCGTAGGCCGCACCCAGCGTGACCAGATGCTCTGCATGGTCGCGGATGCTGCGCATGTTGCCGATCAGCGCCAGGCTATGAAGCACTTCCATCTCCTCGGCCGGAGGCGGCACCAGCGCCCGCGCCGGTGCGGCCTCGGGGCGATCGGCCGACGGCGGCGCTTCGGCGGTCCAGGTCAGCCGCAGCAGCCGGCCGATCTGCAGCAGCAGCTCCTCCAGGTCGAGCGGCTTCGGCAGAAAGGCACTGGCACCGCCCGCGATCGCGCGCTGCTCGTCGGCTGTCGACGCGCTCGCCGAGACCGCGATGATCGGCACGCCCTGCAGCGACGGCAGCAGGCGCAGTTGCCGTGTCGCCTCCAGACCGTCCATCTCGGGCATCACGCTGTCCATCGCGATCAGGTCGGGGCGCAACGCCGGCGCGAGCTGCAGGCAGGCTTCGCCGCTGTCCGCCTCGACCACCTGAAAGCCCAGGCGCGACAGGAAGTCGACCAGCAGCTTGCGGTTGGCCGCGACGTCGTCGACCACCAGCAGCGTCCTGCGCGCGCCGCGATAGCCGGTCACGGTCGTCGGGTGCGACAGCGTCTCGCTGCGCACCTCGGGCACGCCGACCGACAGATCGAGATCGAACCAGAACCGGCTGCCCTGCCCGGCGCGGCTCTCGACGTGGATGTCGCTGCCCATCAGGCGCACCAGCTGGCGGCTGATCGACAGGCCGAGCCCGGTGCCGCCGAAGCGGCGTTGCACGTCGCTGCTCTGCTCGAACGGCTCGAAGATGGTCTCCAGCTCCTCGGCGGGTATGCCGATGCCGCTGTCGCCGACTTCGAAGCGCAGCCGCACATCGGCCGCCTCGGAGTTCGACTTGCGCACGCGCAGGCTCACGCTGCCCTGATCGGTGAACTTCACCGCGTTGCTCAACAGGTTCAGCAGCACCTGGCGCAGGCGCTTCTCGTCGACCTGAACCGCGGGCATGCCGTCGGCAGCGCCGTCGAAGTCGAACCGCAGGCCCTTCTCCTCGGCCTTGAAGCGGATGATGTCGGTGATGCTGCGCAGGAAGACCGCGAGGTCGATCGGCGCGGACTGCAGCTCGATCTTGCCGGCCTCGATACGCGACAGGTCCAGGATGTCGTTGATCAGCGTCAGCAGCTGCTCGCCGGCTTGCAGGATGATCTCCACGCCGCGCGCCTGGCTCGGGTTCAGCACACGATCGGTCCGCAGGATCTGCGCAAAGCCGAGGATCGCGTTCAGCGGCGTGCGCAGCTCGTGGCTCATCGTCGCGAGGAAGGTGCTCTTGGCTCGATTGGCGACCACCGCCGCATCCTTGGCCCGCTGGGCATCCGCGAAGACGCTTTCCAGGTGCGCGATGATCTCCGCCAGCCGCTCGGTCATCGTGTTGATGCTCGCCGCGAGCACGCCGATCTCGTCGCGCGATTCCGCAACGGCGCGGGCCGACAGGTCGCCGCCGGCCACGCGTTCGGCCACGCCGGTCAGGCGCTGCACCGGGCCGACGATGTTGCGGCGGAGCACGAAGGCCAGCGCGATTCCCAGCGCGAGCGCGACGAGCCCGCCGATCAGGGTCTCGGCACTGGAATCGCGCAGGCTCTGCCGGGCGTGGGCCAGCTCGCCCTTGAGCTGGGCCTGCTGCTCCGACGTCACCTTGCCGAGCAGCACGATCATCGCCTCGGCCTGCGGCGCCACCTCGGTGCGGTACAGGTAGAGGTCCTCGAAGGCGTGCTCGCCGTTGACGATGCCGACGATCTGCAGCGCCAGCTCGGCGACCCGGGCCCGGTGCCGCGCCACGGCATCGAGCCGTTCGCGTTGTGCCGCGGAGAAGAGCCGGCGCTTGGCCGACAGCGCGTTCCAGATCGTCGCGTTGGTGGCCAGTTGCGGGCCGTAGGCCAGCTTGAAGTTGAGCTCGCCGGAGACGGCGTAGGCCATCAGATTGGTCGTCATCGCATCGAACGAGGTCTGGAACGCCAGCAGATCGCTCATCTGCTCCCGGCTCTGCGGCGCGACCTCGCGCTTCTTCTGCAAGCCGATGAGGGCGTCGATCTCGTCGAGGATCCGCACCCGCAGCGCCTGCAGCTCGACCCGCGCGATGCGCAGCGCCGGCCGGTTCTGCAGCGGGTCGTCATGCAGATCGAACAGCTGCTGGGGGAGCTGGGCCCAGCGCGCATAGGTCCGGGCCAGCTCCTCGATCCAGCGCGCCTCCTCGGCCTCGGGCCAGCTCGTGGCCAGGCGCTGCAGCGTGGCGAGGCTGCGCTCGAAATCGCGCCGGGCCGCGTGGTACTGCTCGATGTCCTGCCTATCGCTGAGCACCAGGTAGCCCCGCACATGCAGCTGCATCTTCAGCAGGCTGGCCTGCGCCTGCTCCGAGGCGATCCACGCCGGGGCACGGACCTCCTCGGTCAGGTCGATGTTCTGCGTGGCCGTGTGGCCCGCCACGAAGGTCAGCAGCACGACCAGCAGCGTGACCGCGACCAGCGCGGCGAACGCCAGCGTCAGCTTGCCGCCGACCCCGAGCGATCTCACTGGACTCATGGCAAGCCCAGCGACGTCCGGTACGCGCGCCGCTGCGCGTCGCGCCCGAGCCGCAAGGTGATCTCCTCGAAGTCCAGGGCGGTGGCCCGCAGCGCCGCCTGCGCGGTCGTCTGGCCGCCGACCGCTTCGGCCACGTGCAGGTT
>DATEFR010000185.1:0-3936 GCA_035280545.1 Burkholderiaceae bacterium
CGCTTGCCGGCGAGCAGGACGCCGGCGTTGTTTTCGATGTCGCGCACCAGGCCGATGCCGTCGGTGTTGTCCGCGAGCCAGCCGTCGGCGTCGAAACGCAAGGTGTTCGCCGCCTGCGCGAGCGCGGCGCGCTCGGTCGGCCGCGTGGCGGCCTTGAACGCGTCGAACTTGAACGGCACCGTGACGTTGCAGCCCTTCGCGCCGCCGGCCGCGAGCTCGCGCAGCGTCGGCAGGAACGCGTCCAGCGGGACCAGCAGCCGCTCGTACGAGATCGCCTGGCCGGTGGCCTTCGCGAACTCGGCATGGATGAACGGCGATTGGCTGTGCTCGACCGGATTGCCGGCGACGACGTAGCGGTCCATATGGATGTCTCCTCCTGGGCCCTAGTTGGCCGGCCCCAGTTGTTGTGTCTCGAGCGCCTCTTCGCGGGTGAAGCGGAAGCGCGAGGTCACCACGAGCTGGTCGGCGCTGCGCCGCATCGCCGGCGTGAACGCGCCGAACGGTGCGGCCGCCTTGACGATCGCGACCGCGCGCTTGTCCAGTATCTTCGAGTTCGACGGCTGCACGATCTCGGTCTCGATCACGCGGCCCGCGGCATCGAGCGTCACGTTCATGATCAGCTCGCCATACAGCTTCTTGCCGTTGCTCTCCGGGAAGTTGCGCGTGCCGCGCTCCTCGACCTTGCGCCTGTAGCCGTCGTAGTACAGCGCATAGACCTCTTCGCGCGCTGCTGGGCTGATGTAGCGCTTCTTCGGTCGCGCGTTCTCTTCGTTGATGCGCTTCTCGATCTCGGCGAGCAGCTGCACGAGCTGGCGGCGCTTGTCTTCCTGCGCCCGTTCGTCGGGGCTGCCCTGGTCGCGGTGCGGGTCGGGCGCCGGCAGCAGCGCGAGCTCGCGCCGCACTTGCGCGAGCAGCTGCTGCTGCGTCTCCTGCAACTGCTCGATCTGCTTGCGCGAGGTCTCGTCCGAGTCGCCGATCTCGACCATCGCCGACGGCGGCAGCGGCGAGGTTGCGCGCCCACGCTCGGCCTCCCCGCCGCCGGCGAGATTGGCCTGCGCAATCACCTGAGCCTTGTCGGGCGCGAGGCCGGAGCGCGAATTGACCAGCACCACCTCCAGCGGCGTGTCCTGGAAGACGCGGTTGAAGCCTTCCGGGTCGACCATGCGCACGGCGAGCAGCGCGCCGTGCACGCCGGCGGAGATGAGCAGCGCGATCTGCAGGGTCGACAGTTTGCGCGGCATGGGTCAGGCAGAGGAGGCGGTCGACTCGGCGGGCTCGGCGCCGCCGTTGCCGTCCGCATCGTCGGATTGCATGTCGATCGCGAGCGTCAGCGGGCCGGCGCTCTCGGCCGCACTCTCGTCGGTTTCGTCGCCCGCTTGTTCGTCCGCTTGTTCGTCCGCGCCGGCTTCGGCCGCCTGGTCGTCGAGACGCGCGAGCACGTTCGCGTGGACATCCAGCGTCAGCAGGTCGGTGCCGGTGATGCGTATGCGCACATGCGTGCCGCGCGGCAGCGACTCGGCGCCTAGCGCACGCAGCACCAGCGGCAGCGTGTCGACTCGCACCAGGCCGTCCTTCATCACGGCCGCGGTCAGCTCGGCGATGCCGTTCTGCGCGAGGTACAGCAGCGTCCAGTAGCGCTCTATGCCCGACTGGAACGCGTTGTAGGCGCCGTACGTGGCATCGAACGCCGAGATGATCGAAAAGAGCTGCACGTCCTTGGGCTTGAACGGCGCGGCCAGTGCAGCGGTGCGGCCGTGGCGGGCGCAGGCGATGATCTGCCACTGGTTCACCAGGTCGACATAGCGCCGCAGCGGCGAAGTCGCCCAGGTGTACTGCGCCACGCCCATGCCGGCATGCGGCGCCGGCTTCAGGCTCATGCGCACCTTCACGCCCGGCGCCATGCTGGCCTGGCTGCGGTAGATGCCGGGCACGCCGCACTCATGCAGCCAGCCGCCCCAGGTGCTGTTCGCGAGGATCATCGCCTCGGCGACGATCAGGTCCAGCGCCGAGCCGCGCGGCCGCGTCGTGATGGCGACGCGTTCGGTGCCTTGCGGCTCGCCGCCGACATCGCCCTCGTCGCGCTCGAGGCGGAAGTTGTAGTCCGGCCGGTTGAAGGTCTCCGGCTTGCCGCGCACGACCTCGCGCTGCGCCTTCAGATGCCGCGCGAGCCTGTGGGCAAACGCGAGCTCGGCCGCGAACGCGTAGTCGGCCGGCGCTTCGCCGCTCAGCGACGCTTCGGTGATCACCGCGTCGAGCTTGTCGTGGCGCAGGTTCAGCGCGATCGGCACGCGCTCGAGCCGCGTCTCGCTGCTGCGCACCGCCAGCGTCGCCTCGTCCAGCGTGACGTACAGCGAGACGGCCGGGCATTCGCGCCCTTCGGTCAGCGTGTAGGCCTGGACGACCTCGTCGGGCAGCATCGTCAGCTTGTGGCCGGGCATGTAGACGGTCGAGAGCCGGTCGCGCGCGACCTTGTCGAGGGTCGACTCGGGCGCGAACGCAAGCCCCGGCGCGGCGATGTGGACGCCGAACACGACGCTGCCCGAGCCCAGCCCCTGCACCGACAGCGCATCGTCGATTTCGGTGGTGGCCGAGTCGTCGATCGAGAAGGCGCGCGCAGCCGACAGCGGCAGGTTCTCCTTGATCGCCGGTGCGGCCAGCGCCGGAAACGCCGTGCCCTTCGGGAAGTTCTCGAACAGGAAGCGGCGCCAGTGAAACTGGTACGGCGAGGTGATCGCGCCAGCCGCCTTCAGCAGCTCCAGCGGCGGCTTGTTCGACTGCTTCGCCGCTTCGACCACGGCCTTGTATTCGGGCGCGTTCTTGTCCGGCTTGAAGAGGATCTTGTAGAGCTGCTCGCGCACCGGCCCCGGGCACTGGCCCGCGACCAGCTCGCCGGCCATCGCGGTGATCTGCGCGGCGATCTGCTTCTTGCGCTCGATGCCCAGCAGCGCGGCCTTGACGATCTCTTCAGGCGCCTTCTTGAAGTGGCCCTTGCCGAGCCGGCGGAAGTAGTGCGGCGCCTCGAACAGCCGGAACAGCGCGGCCGCCTGCTTCTCGACGCCGGCGCTCGCGTCGAAGTAGTCGCGCGCCAGGTCGGCGAAACCGAACTCGGCGTCGGGCGCGAACTCCCAGGCGAGGTCCAGGTCGATGTCCTTCGCGAGCCCTTGCGCCGCAGCGATCAGCTCGGCCGGTTGCGGCTTCTCGAACTTCAGCAGCACGTTCGCTGCCTTCACCTTCACGCGCTTGCCCGACTCGAGCTCGATCTGCATCGAGGTCTCCGAGTCGGTCATCACGCGGCCGGCGTGGAATTTGCCGGCATCTTCGAACAGGGCGTACATGGGGCGTGATTGTCGCCGCTTTGCCCATGCCGCCGCGGCCCCCCGCCGCCGCGTGCGGGTACTGCGCGACACCGTGCACGGTGCCGCGCCGCGTTGTGGATCGCGTCAGTACGCGACGGTCGCGATCTGCTTCGCGTAACGCGCTGTCTCGAGCTCGTCGACGAAGGCCTGCGCGTAGTCGGGGTACGAGATCCGGCTGCGGCCGTCGCTGCCGGCGATCAGCGTGTTCGTGCCGGTGCGGAACTTGCCGAGCGCTTCGCCCGGGCCGATTTCGGCCGCGGGAGCGTAGAACGTCCAGTCCAGATCGCTCGCCGCGCGCAGCAGGGCCAGCGCTTCGCGGTGGGCGATCGCATAGGGCTTGTAGGCGGCCGGGAAGGTCGGCGTATCGACCAGCTGCACGCCGGGCGCGACCTCGAGGCTGCCGGCGCCGCCGACCACGACCACGCGGCGCACGCCGGCGGCCCGCGCCGCGGCGATCAGGTCGCGGGTGGCCGCGACGATCGTGTTGGCATCGGTGGCGCCGGGGCCGTAGGCGCTGGCGAGCACATCGTGACCGCGCACCGCGGCGGCCAGTGCGGCGGTGTCGCTCAGCCCCGCGACA
>DATEFR010000186.1:0-3844 GCA_035280545.1 Burkholderiaceae bacterium
ATCATCGGCCTGGAGGCGCTGCGCAACGAGGCGCTGAAGAACAAGAAGCCGTTCGACTACGACCGCGAGATCGACGGCCTGCGCGCGCTCGACCGCTACACCTTGCAGTTCAAGCTCGCGGACCCCAGCCCGCGGTTCGTCAGCGAGCAGTTGTGCAATCCCGAGGTGGTCGGCGCGGTGGCGCGCGAAGTCGTCGAGTTCTATGGCGACAAGATCATGGAGCACCCGGTGGGCACCGGCCCGTTCAAGCTCGGGACCTGGCGCCGCAGCTCGCTGATCGCGTTCGACCGCAACCCGGGCTACCGCAACGTCTACTACGACGAGGAAGCGCCCAGCGGCGACCCGCTCGCGCAGGCTGCGGTCGCGAAACTCAAGGGCCGCAAGCTGCCGATGGTCGACCGGGTCGAGGTCAACATCATCGAGCAGCCGCAGCCGCGCTGGCTGTCGTTCATCAACCGCGAGATGGACCTGCTCTGGCAGATCCCCGAGGACTTCGTCAACGTCGCGATCCCGAACAACAAGCTGGCGCCCAACCTCGCGAAGCGCGGCATCTACTTCATCCGCTACCTGCGCAACGATTTCGTGATGTCGTACTTCGGGATGGAGAACCCGGTGGTCGGCGGGTACACGCCGGACAAGGTCGCGCTGCGGCGCGCGATCGGGCTGGCGGTGGACGTGCCGCGCGAAATCCACGACGTGCGGCGCGGGCAGGCGATCCCGGCGCATTCGATCGTCGCACCGAACGTCTGGGGCTACGACCCGGCGTTCAAGAGCGAGATGGGCGAGTTCGATCGCGCGAAGGCCCAGGCGCTGCTGGACCTGTACGGCTATGTGGACCGCGACGGCGACGGCTGGCGCGACATGCCCGACGGCTCGCCGCTGGTGCTCGAATACGCGACCCAGCCCAACGATCTGGACCGCGCGCTGGCCGAGCAGTGGCAGAAGAACATGGATGCGATCAAGGTGCGCATCGTCTTCAAGGTCGCCCAATGGCCGGAGAACCTGAAGGCCTCGCGCGCCGGCAAGCTGATGATGTGGGGCGTCTCGTGGACAGCCGGCCCCGACAGCGAAGGCTTCTTCCTGCTCGGCTACGGCCCGGCCAAGGGCCAGGCCGATCACGCGCGCTTCGACCTGCCCGAATACAACCGCCTGTACGACCTGCAGCGCACGCTGCCCGACGGCCCCGAGCGCCACGAGGTGCTGACCCGCATGAAGGAGCTGACCGTGGCCTACATGCCGTACAAGGGGCACGTGCACCGCATCTGGACCGACCTCGCCCAGCCGTGGGTCGTCGGCTACCACCGCAATGTTTTCGTGCACGAGTTCTGGCGCTATGTCGACATCGACCCGGCCGAGAAGGCGCGCCGCCTGCACTGAGGGAGTTTCGCGATGCCGTTGACGCGACGAGACCTGTTGATCGGTGCGGCCGCGCCGCTGTGGCTGCCCGGGTCGGCAGACGCCGCTGCCGAGCCGAAGAAAGTGCTGCGCTATGCGTTCGAGGTCGCCGAGACCGGGCTCGACCCGGTCAAGCTCAGCGACCTGTACTCGCGCACGCTGTCGCCGCACATCTTCGAGGCGATGTACGCGTACGACCATCTGGCGCGGCCGGTGAAGTACAGGCCGCTGACGGCAGACGGCATGCCGCAGGTGTCAGACGACTTCCGCGTCTGGACCATCAAGATCAGGCCCGGCATCTACTTCGCCGACGACCCGGCGTTCAAGGGCAAGAAGCGCGAACTGGTGGCGCAGGACTATGTCTACAGCTTCAAGCGCTTCGCCGACCCGGCCAACGTCAGTCCGCAATGGAGCGGTGTCGAGAATGACGCCTATCTGGGCTTGAACGAGCTGCACAAGGAAGCGCTGGACGGGAAGAAGCCATTCGACTACGACCGCGAGATCGAAGGCGTGCGGGCACTCGATCGCTACACCCTGCGCTTCACGGTGACGCGCCCGCGGCCGCGCCTGATGGAGACGTTCTCCGCCAGTGACCTGTTCGGCGCGGTGGCGCGCGAGGTCGTCGAGTTCTACGGCGACAAGATCGACGAGCACCCGGTGGGCACCGGCCCGTTCAAACTGATCGAGTGGCGGCGCAGCTCGTTCCTGGCGTTCGAGCGCAACCCCGATTTCCGCGAGATGCTGTATGACGCCGAGCCCGCCGCCGACGATGCCGAGGGCCAGGCCATCCTGGCCAAGCTGAAGGGCCGGCGGCTGCCGATGATCGACCGGGTCGAGATCTCCATCATCGAGGAGGAGCAGCCGCGCTGGCTGTCGTTCATCAACGGCGAAGCCGATTTTGCCTATCGGGTCGGCTATCAGTTCGTCAACCAGGCCATGCCCAACGGCAAGGTCGCGCCCAACCTCGCGAAGAAGGGCATACGCGGCTACCACATCGTCGAGTCGGCGACCAGCGTCTATGTCTTCAACATGGAGGACCCGACGATAGGCGGCTACGCGCCGGCGAAGGTCGCGCTGCGGCGCGCGATCGGCCTGGGGCTGGATGTGCCGCTGCAGATCAGCTATGCCTACAGCGGCCTGGGCGCGGTGGCGCAGTCGGCGGTGGCGCCGTTCACCGACGCGCGCGATCCCAAGTTCCGCAGCGAGTACGGCGAATACAACCCGGCGCGCGCGCAGGCGCTGCTCGACCTCTACGGCTACAAGGACCGCGATGGCGACGGCTGGCGCGAGATGCCCGACGGCTCGCCGCTGGTGTTGCGGAACTCGACGCAGGCCGATCTGCGCTCGCGCCGCCTTGCCGAGGTGTTCGACCGCAACATGCGCGCGCTCGGACTGCGCGTCGAGACACTGGTCGCGCAGTGGCCCGAGAACCTGAAGTCCGTGCGTGCCGGCCGGCTGCAGATCTGGAGCCTGTCGCTCTCGTCCGCCGGGCCCGATGCGATCGGGGCTTACCAGCTCTACGACAGCCACGAGATCGGCGGCCAGAATTTCGCCCGCTTCAAGATGCCCGCGGTCGACGCCCTTTATCAACGTTTGCAGCCGCTGCCCAACGGGCCCGAGCGCATCGGGCTGTTCCGCGAAATCGAAGCGCTGTGCCTCGCGTACATGCCGTACAAGTACACGATCGAACGCTTGTCGCTGGACATGGCGTATTCGCAGCTCGTCGGCTACCGCCGCCCCGTCTTCTGGCAGGAGTGGTGGCACTACGTCGACATCGACAACTCGCTGCGCGTGGCGGCGCGTTGAGGACGATGATGAACAGACTCGTGCAGAGGTTGCTGCTGGCTTTCGCGTTGAGCGTGTCGGTGGCGCAAGCCGCCGGACAAGCCCAGCCGGTCACGGGCTCTGCGGCACCGAAGAAGGTGCTGCGCTATGCCTTCGAGGTCGCCGAAACCAGCCTGGACCCGGCGAAGGTCAATGACCTGTACTCGCGCATCCTGACCCCGCACATCTTCGAAGGGCTGTACCACTACGACCATCTCGCGCGGCCGATCAAGATCAAGCCGTTGACCGCCGACGGCATGCCGCAGCACTCCGATGACTTCCGGGTCTGGACGATCAAGGTCAAGCCCGGCATCTACTTCGCCGACGATCCGGCGTTCAAGGGCAGCAAGCGCGAGCTGGTCGCGCAGGACTACGTCTACACGTTCAAGCGCTTCGCCGATCCGGCAAACAAGAGCCCGACCTGGACCGGCCTCGAGACCGAGCGGCTGGTCGGCCTCCAGGAACTGCGCGACGCGGCGCTGAAGAACAAGAAGCCGTTCGACTACGACCGCGAGATCGACGGCGTGCGGGCGCTGGACCGCAACACGCTGCAGTTCAAGCTCGCCGACCCGCGCCCGCGCTTCATCGAGACGCTGGCCGGCGGCGATCTGTTCGGTGCGGTCGC